>CAYLMF010000007.1:26404-32457 GCA_964385005.1 uncultured Bdellovibrionales bacterium
GATGAGTTTGTTTCTTTTCCTGAGACTTCGGGAGAACGTTTGTCAGAAGCAGTAGAAAAAGCACTCGAAGAAAGTGAGGGGCTTGTGCGAGTGCATATTGGCAAAGAAAGCTTCCTCCTTTCTTCCAAGTTTTCTTGTCCTTACGATGGGTTTTCATACCCTGAGGTAGAGCCTCGTCTTTTCTCTTTCAACTCACCCTACGGGGCTTGTGAGGCCTGCAATGGCCTTGGTACTAAGCACTTCTTTGGCAATGAAGTCTGTGATGTGTGTCATGGGTCACGTCTTCGTGAAGAAGCCTTGTTTGTCAAAATAGGAGGCGAGAATATCGTGGATATCACTGCCATGATGATTGATCAGAGTTACGGATTTTTTGATACCCTCAAGCTCTCAGAAAGAGAAACGCAGATTGCCTCAGTGGTACTGCGTGAAATCGAAAGTCGCCTTAAGTTTCTCTTAAACGTCGGTTTGAACTATCTGACGCTTGATCGTCGTGCCAACACCTTATCAGGTGGAGAGGCTCAGCGTATCCGCCTGGCAAGTCAGCTTGGTTCACAATTGGTAGGGGCGCTGTATGTGCTCGATGAACCGACAATTGGTCTTCATCAGCGTGACAATGACCGCTTGATTGAAACCCTCCAAGCGCTGCGTAATCTCGGCAACACCATTATTATCGTGGAGCATGACGAAGATACTATTTATGCCTCTGACTATATTGTCGATATTGGTCCAGGAGCAGGTGTACATGGTGGTGAAGTGGTAGTTTCTGGCTATCTCGATGACCTACTCATGGCGCCCAAAAATACCTCAGGCTCTTTGACATTAAGCTACCTCCGTAACGAAGAGTCAGTACCAATACCGAGTGTCCGTCGTACCAAAGAAAAGGGTGAACTCAAGATTCGCGGCGGTCAGCTTTTCAATATCAAAAACATGAACGTAGACGTGCCACTCGGGCGCTTCAATGTCATTACGGGAGTATCTGGTTCTGGTAAGTCGACACTTCTGTATGAGATTATTCATGAAAACCTAAAGAACCGCTTTGACCGTCGCTATAAATCC
This sequence comes from uncultured Bdellovibrionales bacterium, assembly GCA_964385005.1. Lineage (GTDB taxonomy): Bacteria > Patescibacteriota > Minisyncoccia > Moranbacterales > UBA1568 > UBA1568. The sequence continues at coordinate 27,461 of CAYLMF010000007.1, forward strand.
AACAAAGTAGTAAACTGCAAGTCTTTTGTGGGGACAGAGTATTTGTCTCGTGTCGTGATGATTGACCAGAGTCCGATTGGCCGTACTCCACGATCCAATCCAGCCACCTATACAGGAATGTGGAGTCATGTGCGTGACCTCTTTGCTTCGAGTGAGGAGTCTCGTGTGCGTGGTTGGAAGCCAGGGAGATTTTCTTTTAATCGTCCAGGAGGACGCTGCGAGACCTGCGAGGGTAATGGTTTCATAGCAGTAGAGATGCACTTCTTGCCGACCGTCTATGTGCCTTGTGATATCTGTGATGGCAAGCGCTTTACCAAAGAAACACTTGAGGTGCGCTATAAGCACAAAAATATCTATGAGGTTCTCGAGATGACTGTAGAAGAAGCTTTTTCTTTCTTTGCTGATATTCCAGCTATCGCTGACCGCCTGAAGACCTTAAATGAAGTAGGTCTTGGTTATCTCAAGCTTGGACAATCAGCCACGACGCTTTCTGGTGGAGAAGCTCAGCGTGTCAAAATTTCGTCAGAGCTGTATCGCCAACACGTAGAGCGTACTATCTATCTCCTAGATGAGCCGACTATTGGACTGCACTACGAAGATGTCAAAAAGTTGATTGAAATTCTTGATCGCTTGGTGGCTAAGGGTAATACCTTGATTGTGATTGAACACAATATGGATCTGATCAAATCAGCGGACTACGTTATCGATATTGGTCCCGAGGGTGGTATCGGTGGTGGTGAGGTGGTAGCTATGGGTACGCCAGAAGAAGTGGCTCGTAAAACTTTTTCTCATACCGGCAAATACCTTAAGAAAGTTTTGGCTAAAAAGTAATTCTTCGCCGTAGTCTAAGCAACTTTAATTGTATTAGGTACGGGCCCGCCAGACTTGTCCGCCTGTGTGGTGGAGGAGGGTAAACTTGACGAAACTAATAGATTTGCTAGACTCTATTGGTTTTGAGAACCTTCAAGACATGGGCAAAAAAAGAGGAGGGTAGAGGTGCAGAAGAGAGATTTGAGAAGAGAAAACCGGCAGCGTATGCAGATTGGGGCAGGATTGCTTTTGGTCGTCCTGGCCATTGTCGGAACATTTTCATTTATCAAAAGTCCTACTGTTGCAGCGGGCACAGCACATACAGAGCTGGCAACAACAGAAGATTTTTCTATTAAATAATAGGAGGGGAAATTTGCCGAGAGAGGGATTCATTCGTGGGTCCCTCTGTTTTTTTGACAAGGAGAGTCTTTATTTAGTAGTCTGGGGTGTAATAGTTCGTTGATAATGAAGGGAGAAGGGAAATGTTTAACAGAGAAGTGATTCTTTGGAGCACGAGCCTTCTGCTTATGCTCTGTGCTTGTGATAGAACACAAGTAGATACGGAGGAGGTAGAACCGTCAGCACGGGATGTGCGTATTGTGAGTCTCCAAAATAGCTCTCGTCAGGTGGTTACCAGGGTAGTAGTTCTGGATGCACTTGCGAGCGGCAGTCAGCACAGAGTGCTCTATCGGCAGGATACGTATCTCGCCTCAGGAGTGGACCAGGTGTTTTTTCTGCCAGATGTGAAGCAGTGCGAGTTTATCGTGCACGTTGAGTTTCTCGGTGGACAGACCGTCGATAAGCCAGCGCAAGACTTCTGTCAAAGAAACACGCTTGTCCTCGACAAAAATGACGGGAGGGGTGAGGAGCGAAAGAGAGTGGCTTTTATAGCCAACGCATGAAGATCTAGCAGTATTGACAAAATGTCAATAAACTGCCATGATATAAATCTCAGATATGGAGGAGGATAGTATATGGGCGTAAATTTCTGGGGTGCAGTTTTTGTGGCTGGAGTGTCTCTTTATTTTAGTCAGCCCGAAACTGAAGCGGGAGCTTCACAGATGATACCGGCCCGGGCGGTCGATATCTACAACGAAACCACCCATGAAAGGGTTATTACTGTGCGGACGGCGTCCAAGCGGGAAGTGCTTTTTCAAAAAGCGGTTTCTCCGAATTTTTCGGAACCCATGTTCGTGAGGCCGGAGCATTGGCCTTGCAGCACGGTGCTTGAAGTGTCTACTGATGGCAAAAAATTTCAGCCCATCCGGGGTGATATTTGCATCAGAAGTGAGACAGGAGATCCACTGGTTCTCATCATCTCGCTAACGGCGAGGCCAGAGCTAGTGCCTGTTGATCCTGAATAGGATTTGATACTAAGAAGGGGTGAAAGCGGATTTTGGTCCTGGTGTTGCAGTGCAGCGCCGGGACTATTTTTTTCCACGAATAGATTTGATTTCGGTAAGGAGTTCAGCGAGCATACCTTCTATTTTTTCGATACGAGCTACTTCTTGGGCATGTTCGATAGCATCTTCTTTGTCATCCTCCTCGATTTCTCCAGAGAGTTCTTCCACATCATCTGAAAGCTCTTCCACATCGTCAGATATTTCTTCCACATCTTCCTGCAACTCGTCAATATCTTTGGAAATTTCTTCCATTTCTTCGGAAATATCTTCCACGTCCTCGCTCACTTCCTGAATGATTTCACCTTGCTTGTTGACCGTCATCTGGATAAAGATAGAAAGGTAGATGGCTTCAAGCGAAACTACGGTAGTCAAGATAAGGAGGATGTTTTCAAAGGTGAAACCAAAAAGTGACAACGAAAAAATACCCACAAAAAAGAGAGTGTGTAGAATAAGTGATGGTATAGAGCCGATATACTTCGTCGCGAGAAAAGCGAGTTGCTCGGGAGCGTCTACGGGTTCTTCGGTGTTTTTCCCCATATAGTTTAGTGTAAAGGAGTTTACTCTGATTGCACAGAGAGGAGTGCTTATGATAGCCTATAAACACTTTTTTGCCAATAGTCATGAATCTTTTTCGTACCATAAAACCAAAGAAAAAAACGAGCATTGAGAAATACTCTTGGCATCCAATCGGAAGCAAAGAGGTAATTGAAGTTATCTTGCGGAGAAGTGCACAGTCTCGTACGATACGTATTCTTGTGAATCAAGAAGGAAGAGTGACTGTCACTGGACCACTACGCGCGAGTAAAGTATTACTTGTGAGAGTGCTTGATGCTCAGACGAGTTGGGTACTCAGTAAACGGAAAGAGCTTAGTCTCTCCGGTGTATCTCTTATCAAACTCGCAGGCTCTGCCAAAGAATTTCAAGAGCATAAAGAAGAGGCCCTTTCTTTGGTTAAGGCCAAGCTTGAGTATTGGAATAGGCAGTATGGTCACATCTACAATCAGGTAACAGTGCGCAATCAGTCCACGCGTTGGGGGAGCTGTTCAGCCAAAGGTAATCTCAACTTTCATTATCGGATTCTTTTTTTGCCAGAGCCACTAGTAGATTACCTTATAGTGCATGAACTCTGTCACCTGAAAGCATTTGACCACAGTCCACGCTTTTGGGCTTTGGTAGCGGAAACCATCCCAGATTACCAAGAACGAAGAAAAGCACTCCGTCACAATATCCGCTAAAACAAAGCAATTACTCGAGGACCGTCCTCGAGTAATTGCTTTAGAATCAATATTTTTGGGAAGGTGGTATAATGAAAGTATAATTATGTAACTTTTGAGCGTATGTCTGAGACACCGCAAGATACAGCCCCAGAAGTAAAAACTGAAGTGAAGCCGGAAGTAAAAAAGAAAAACCCCACTGCTCCAAGTGGTGATATAGCCGACTGGCGTAAGAGTAAGAAGGTGCGCTTGAGTATCCTTATTGGACTGATTGTCCTTGTGGGTGTGATTGCTTTTTTCTTTACCAAGCTTCGTGTCTGGATGATTGGTATTATGCTTTTGCTTTTTGTGGCTCTAGGGCTTGAAGTTTCCAATACGGACTACGATCTCGGCAAGATGTGGGAAACAAAGTCTCTTTCAGAATCAAAGGTCCTACGTGACAAAGAAGGTAATGTCGTGACCGACGCTAGCCAGGGTAAGGCCACAGACGAATACAACTGTGATGATTTTGATACGCAGCCTCAGGCACAGATGTTCTTCGATAAGGCTGGTGGGTCCTCCAATGACACCAATCGACTTGATGGCAACAAGGATGGAGATGCTTGTGAAAGTCTGCCAAAAGGTGCTAAGTAACTATGGTCAAAAATTATAATATCGTCATAGATGCGAGTGCTCCTGTAGCAGCAAGCGCTTGTGAAGTAAGTCAATTTGCTTCACGAGAAATAGGGGGTACTGCTTTTGAGCTTGATGATTCAGCACACATCCCACATCTGACACTGCTCCATATTGCACTTGAAGAAAGCATTTTGCCACAAGTAGCTCTCATGCTTGAAAGTATTGCAGAAAACTTTGAACCCTTTTTGCTTCGTCAGGACATGTACAGGCTCGTAGATAAACACTGGCTCGATATGAGCTATGAGCTCGATGAGCCACTCATGAAACTACACCAAGCTATTTTGGCTATCATTGCGCCTTTGCGTGTGCGCACTCCAGAAGGGGAGCAAAAAGAAGAGTGGTCGGATTTTTCTCCCGAGCGCCAAGAAAATCTAGAGCTCTATGGGAGTAGCGAGGTGGCACGTCTCTATCGGCCACACCTTACCCTGACGCGTTTTGAGGGGCCTCAAGAAGAATCGCTCTTACAAAATCTACCAACGCCGGAATTTTCCTTTGTCGCCACCTCGCTTGATATTTATGAGCTTGGAGAGCACGGCACCTGCAAAAATATTGTAGCTACCTGTAAACTTGGCGAAAAACTTTTATAAATTTTTAGAGACAAAACATGAGCACTTTACTCTTTCTTCATATTGCCGGAGGTATACTCGCAGGCGTCGTCATTTTTCGTTCTGCCTTTGTCTTGATCAAGAGCCAAAAAAAATCATACCCGAAGCTTATCGGAGCACTTTCGTTTTTAGCTGCTTTTGAGGTCTTGTCAGGGGTGCTTTTGGCATATATTTCACCAAGTATCACCGCACAGTCACTCTGTACCAATATTGCTTTATATCTTGGTCTCATAGCCCTGACCTATGCAGGTTTTGTTTATCGGAGTAAACCCACATGGCAAAGTATCCTT
>CAYLMF010000008.1:0-24672 GCA_964385005.1 uncultured Bdellovibrionales bacterium
TTGCCAAAATGGCTTTAACTCAGTACAATAGCTAGGTAATGAATTTTAGATACCAGATATGAAAGTACTCCTCGTAAATGACGTCAAAAGCCTTGGAAAAAAAGGCGATGTAGTCGAAGTCAAGAATGGCTTTGGCCTTAACTTTTTGCTCCCTGAGGGATTGGCAGTATTGGCTACCCCAGCTGCTATCAAAGGCAAAGAACAGCTCATGAAGAAGTTTGCCTTGGAGGAATCAGTACAGGCAGAAGCTGACCTCAAGGCCAAAGAAGCTTTGACTGATAAGAATATTACTCTTACTGTGCAGGCCACTGACGGTAAGCTTTTTGGTTCAGTCAGTAAGAAAGAAATTCGTGAAGCGGTAGCCGGTCTTGGTGTTAATATTACTGAAGAAATCATCGCACTTGATAAGCCTATCAAAGAAGTAGGCGAACACAGTGTGGTGCTTACTTTCGGTAAACAAAAAGTGACTCTCGGAGTTATCGTAAACGCCGCGTAGGTTTTACGACCCATCTAGCCCCTTACCAAAGCCGCCTCCCACACCAAGGACAGCGGCTTTTTCTCTGTAAAAATAATTTAGATCATTATGTCTACCCGCCGACGTTTCGTAAAAAAGAAGTTGGATAAAGAAAATGTGAAACACAGGTTACGCCTGCGGCTAGGAGTGATAATATAAATAGAATAACTTATAAACTTTGGCGGGTGCTCATAAATGTACCTGTTCACAAGTTCACAGACATTTATGGCAAATCCTAAATATATATTCGTAGTAGGCGGTGTGATGAGTGGTGTCGGAAAGGGTATTACCACATCATCATTGGGTAATATTTTGCAGGCCAGGGGGTTTAATGTCACAGCGTTTAAGATAGATCCATATATCAATGTGGATGCTGGTACCATGAATCCGACAGAGCATGGCGAGACCTTTGTCTTGGCGGATGGTCATGAGACCGATCAGGATATGGGTAACTATGAGCGCTTCATGGATATTACTCTTGATAGAGATAACTACATGACCACTGGCTTGGTATACAAGACGGTGATTGAGAAGGAGCGAAACTTAGAGTACAAAGGCCGTTGTGTCCAAGTGGTACCAGATATTCCTCGTGAAGTGATTAGTCGTATCAAGCGCTCAGTCGTCAAGCACAAGGCGGATATTGCTATTATCGAAATCGGAGGCACAGTAGGTGAATACGAGAATATTCTCTTCTTAGAAGCAATTAGAATGCTCAAGATAGAAAATCCGGCAGATGTGATTACGGTCATGGTGAGCTATGTGCCGACACCATCAAAGGTGGGTGAGATGAAAACTAAGCCAACACAGCACGCTGTACGTACGCTCAATGGTACGGGTATCCAGCCAGATTTTATCGTGGCTCGTGCCGATAAGCCACTTGATGATAAGCGCAAAGAAAAGATTGGCATCTTCTGTAATGTCCGCACCGAAGACGTGATTAGTGCTCCAGATGTAGAGACTATTTATGATGTCCCACTCAACTTCGAGCGCGATCACCTGAGTGATTTGGTCTTAGCCAAGCTTGGACTCAAAGCGAAACAGGTAAGTGATGGCAAATGGGCCAAACAGGTCAAAAAGCTCAAAAGTGCCAAGACAGAAGTCAAAGTAGCAATAGTGGGTAAATACTTCAAGACAGGAGATTATGTGCTGACAGATGCCTATATTAGCGTGATAGAGGCTCTCAAGCATGCCGCTTGTGCCGAAGGCGCTAAGCTTAAGCTCGACTGGCTTGATAGTACAGAATTTGAGGAAGATCCTAAGAAGGTGAGCGAGCTTAAAGCCTACGACGGGGTACTTATCCCGGGTGGCTTTGGGAGTCGTGGCATAGAAGGAAAAATAAAGGTAATAGAATACTGCCGTAAGAACAAAATCCCGTACTTTGGACTTTGCTATGGTATGCAACTCATGGTGATAGAATTTGCTCGTAATGTAGCGGGACTCAAAGGTGCTCATACGGCTGAGGTCAATGCCAAAGCACCGTATGTAGTGGTAGATATCATGCCAGAACAAAAAGCCAAGCTCGCAAAGCGTGACTACGGCGCCACCATGCGTCTCGGTCAGTACGAGGCCATGATCAAGAAGGGGACGCAGGCGGCAGGTGCCTACAAAAGCGCAAGTGTCCTCGAGCGTCACCGTCACCGCTATGAAATCAATCCTGAGTATATAGAGGCTATTGAGAAGAAAGGGTTAGTGTTCTCCGGCACTTCACCAGATAGTCGCCTCATGGAAATAGCTGAGCTTCCGAAGAGTGTGCATCCATTTTTCCTCGCCACACAATTTCATCCGGAATTTCAATCATCACTTCTTCATCCGCACCCACTCTTTGTCGCGTTTATTCATGCCACTAAAAAGTAACTTAGAAGTCCGGCTTCTAAGTAGAGTAAACCCCACCAAGTAGAATAAAAGAGATAAAGAAAAACCCCCGAAAGGGGGTTTTTGAAGTTTCTAGTAGCTTATGCCTTGGCCTCTGTGTGAGGAACAACGCTTACAAACATACGATCTTCGAGCTTGCCAGTAAAGGCTACGCGCTTCTTTTGGTGGAATTTGACCACGCCATCAATCATAGAGAAGAGGGTATCATCTTCACCACGCCCTACGTTTTCACCTGGATGATACTTGGTACCACGCTGACGGATGATGATATTGCCAGTCTTAACTTTCTGGTCGCCGTAGATTTTGACACCAAGTCGCTTGGATATCGAATCACGGCCTAATTGGGTGGAGCCACCGGCTTTTCTGTGTGCCATAGTCTAAATACTTATTTTTATACAAAAAGAGCCTGCTGGCTCGAAAACCTTTTGGAAATAGTCATTTCTAGAGGTATACTGAAAGAGTATAGCATATCTTATATAAAAGTCAACTTCTCTATGCTCAAAGTACTTTGGCAGGGAATACGAGCAAAAGGCGAAAAGATTCTTATTTCAAGCGTTTTTTTGTCATCTTTGGTACTCGCCTTCTTGGGAGGGGGTTTGTATAAGAGCGAAAGCGGATCTTCGCCGAGTCTTGTTATCAATGTTCCTGACTACCAAAAAGCCGCTTTGGAGCTAAAAGAGGCCTCTCTCAAGGCATCCACACCTCCAAAAGAAGCTCTTTCAGGCATGGAACCGGTAGTTGCCGCTGTTCCGCTAGAACGAGAAATTGTCCCAAATACTGAAGCCCAAAGCTGCCCCTATCTCGGAAGCAAGAATTCTGATAAATATCATTTAGCCACTTGCGGAGTGGCTAAGCGTATCAAGCCAACCAACATCAGGTGTTTTGCGACACCGGAAATTGCAGAGGCTGCCGGATACAAACCGGGCTGCCTCAAATAAAAACACAAACCAAAATCACATACATGACTTCATACCAAAAGAAAAAACTTGGCAAGATAAATCTAACAATTTTGGCTCTAGGATTCCTAGATGCTTTTTTGGTCTATATCCTTTCGGCCTATATCTCACCTATCACCGGAGAAAAGCTCGTGGGTATTTTTTACCTCGTGACATTTGCAGTTGTTTTTTTGGTTTTGTTTTTCTTTCATTGGATTGTAGAAAAGCTCGGACAATCACGAACACTGTATTTTTTCTTGGGGATGGCCATCGTGGCCAGTGTTTTGCTTTCTAGACTCTCTCCATCATGGGCGGCAGTTTTTGTGGCATTGCTTTTCTTGGTGGCAGCCAATGCCACCTATGTAGCACTTGATATTCTTTTGGAAAATTTTTCAGAGGATAGTTTTTCTGGCCGTATCCGAGGCATGAACTTAACGCTCATGAATCTCGGTCTTCTCCTGGCGCCACTTCTTTCGGTCTTGGTACTTGAAGACCATGGCTATGCCGGGGTGTTTTTTGTATTGACACTTGGCTATTCAGTCACCTTTCTGTACGCACTCATAGCCTTTCGCTTCGATAATCATCCCACCAATCAAAAGATAGCTCTTTTTCATAGCGTAAAGCAGATTTGGCGTGAGAAGAATCTTCGGAGGATTTACAGTATTTCTTTTGCAATGGAGTTTTTTTATGCGCTTATGATTGTCTATATGCCGCTCCACCTACTGAGTCTTGGTGTATCCTGGGAGCAAATTGGGGTGCTCTTTACCATTATGTTGATACCGTTTGTCTTGGTGCAGTATCCGCTTGGGCTGATTGCAGATAAGCGGTACGGTGAAAAAGAGCTTCTGATTATCTGTCTAGGCATAGCTCTTGTTGCCACCTATGCCCTGACGCGTATCAAGGGCCCAGATATATTTCTCCTTGGCACACTCCTTTTTTTGTCGCGGGTAGGTATAGCAGGAGTAGAGGTGCTCCGGGATTCATTTTTTTATAAGCAGATAGATGCTGATGATACTGATTTGATTGCCTTTTTTCGTACTACGCGATCCTTGGCCAATATATCGGCTACCGTGGTGGTCTTGCCATTATTTATCTTTTTCCCGATAGCCTCATTTTTGTACGTAGCGGCACTGATGCTCTTTTTGGGGTTTGTGGAATCTTGGACCTTAAAAGATACCAAATAGTCTCCATAGACAGCTATTTAAGCCTAGATAGGGGATAAAAAATGTGTTAGAATAGGGCAATACGTCATTTATCCGGCTAGCTATGAATTATCATTTTCAACTAGAAAAATTTGAAGGTCCTTTGGATATTCTTTTGAATTTGATTGAAAAAGAAAAGCTCAGTATTACCGAGGTCTCTCTGGCACAAATAGCTGATCAGTTTTTGGCCTATATCGATGGCAATGAAAATATCAACCTTGAACAACTTTCAGGGTTCCTCTCTGTAGCAACTCGTTTGATTTTGATTAAGTCTCGAGCTCTTCTGCCGATTCTTACCTTCACAGAGGAGGAGGAAGAATCCATACAGGACCTCGAAGAACACCTACGACTGTATCAGCTTTTCCGTGACCAGGCGAAGAAACTAGAGAGTGCGCTAGCAGCTAATACGAAAAGCTTCACACGTGAAAGTTTCTTAGGAGCCAAAAGCGTTTTTTATCCGCCCAAAGAAATTGATGCTCATGACCTAAGAGATATCCTCAAAGGCATAATAGGTGGACTACAGCCAATAGTCAGTTTGCCAGAAAAAGAGCTCAAGATTATCATCACCCTTGAAGAGCGCATGTTGGAATTTAAGAAAGAACTTACCCAAAGAGTGGAGTCGAGTTTTTATGAAATGCTTGGTTCTGCCACTGAGCGTCTCGATGTGATTATTTCTTTTTTGGCAGTACTGGAGCTTGTAAAGCAGCGTTATCTCCATGCTAATCAGGAATCAACAGCTAGTCCAATTCATCTTATTCGTCGCGAAGTTTAAATACTATGGAACAAACACTCACAAGAGAAGCGCAGTTAGAGAGCATCCTTTTTATTTCAGGGGAGCCTGTAAGTTATAAACAACTGGAGAAGGTATTAGATATTTCTCGCGATGAACTCTTGGCTACCATTGAGGGTCTGAGCGCGCGCTATCGAGATGATCAAAGCTCAGCCTTTTTGCTTGTCACTCACAAAGAGACTCTGCAGTTAGCTACTAAGTCTGAGCTTCGTGAACTGATTGAACTAATCACCAAAAGTACTCTTCAAGAATCCTTGAGCAAAGCCCAACTTGAAGTACTGGCAATCATCAGTTATCGTGGCCCTATCAGTCGTACAGAAATTGAGGCTATCCGAGGAGTTAATTGTAGCTATACATTGAGAGCCCTTCTTCTCCGTGAGCTTATTGAGCGTGACGGCAATCCTGAGAATCTCCGTGGATACGTGTATACACTTTCCAATCAATTTCTACTTTCTCTTGGTGTGTCATCTCCGGTAGAGTTGCCTGATTTTGAGCAGCTGAGTCAGGATAAGCGGCTCACAGAAGTGATTGCTGCCGAACTGCCTGTTAATCCCGACGAAGCGAAGACGCTCTAATGCCTGAGAGGGAGTAATTATGAAGAAACTGCTGTTTTTACTGGTGCTTATAGGTGGAGGATACTACTTCATGCCCGCACATATTCCTTTGAAGATGAAGGTGAGTACCTTTATCGATTCTGTTATTGGTAAAAAAAGTCGCTTTGAAGAAAAATCTGGAAGTAGAAAGGCGGAAGCATTTGTCTTGCCGGTAGAGAGTCGTGCCAAAACCGCTGGCTATCAGCCAATACTGAGACGTGATTGGGGTGTCTATGCTGTGCCGACGGCTCATGCCGCCATCATTATGGATGCTGGATCGGGGGATGTCTTGTTTGAACAAAGTGCTCATCAACGTCGTCAGATAGCCTCTCTTACAAAAGTCTACACAGCCCTTTTGGTTGTAAAACATGTCAAAAGTCTTGATGAAGTGGTGACTATTTCCGAAGAAATCGTCGATATCACTGATGGTACCCGTATTGGCTGTCCACGCTCGGGGTTTTGTACAGGTACTAGATTGCAACTTGGAGAACAGCTCACCGTTAGAGACTTACTCAAAGCAGCCCTCATGAACAGTACCAATGATGGCGCAAGTGCCTTGGCTGTGCACGTAGCTGGTTCAATGGAAAACTTTGTCAAAATGATGAATGACCATGCGCTAGAGCTCGGTCTCGTGGACTCTCATTTCTGCACTCCTTCGGGTCTCGAGATAGATGGACGTGAGTCGGAATGCTATTCATCGGCTCATGATATTGCTCGCATCACTGTCTTGGCTTTGAAATATCCTGAACTCTGGGATATCATGCGTATAGAGAACGACACGATTACTTCAATCGACGGTCAGTACTCTCATGATATTGCAAACACCAACCAGATATTGGGACAGGTACCAAATCTTTTGGGTACCAAAACAGGTTTTACTCCATTGGCTGGGTATTCGCTTCTCGCAGCAGTGAGCGACTATCAGGGTGAAAGAAAAATTGTGGCTGTAGTCTTGGATGATCAATCACGTTGGGAGAGTATTCGCTCAATGTTTGATTGGACCTATCAAGCGTATGAATGGAAATAATAACCACTAAGTAATATAGTATGCCCGAAGTTATACCCTTTTCTCAGATTCAAGATATACCAATGGTTATAAATCTTTTGAAGGTTTTGGTCACGGGCTTTCTGGCATTTCTTTTGGCCTTTTTGTTGACCCCACTCTGGACCAATATTCTCTATAAGTACAAAATTGGTATCAAGATTAAAGAGACTTCTGTTGATGGTGATAAGCTTACTTTTGTCAGTAAACTCCATCAGAGTAAAAGTGGCACACCGACTATGGGTGGCTTGATTGTGTGGTTTTCTGTTTTAGTACTTGTCTTACTTTCCCATTTCCTTTTCCCGCTTATTGCTACTTGGACTGATACTAACTTCATCGCTCGTCTCGATTTTCTCAAACGTTCACAGGTATGGCTACCGCTTTTTGTTCTTGTTATGGCTGGAATCCTAGGGCTCTTCGATGATTATATGAGTGTGCGCAGTATTGGAAGCAATAAGGGTGGCGGCATGCGCTTTGCTATTCGCTTTTGGTGGCTTTTTGCCATTGCTTTTGCCGGTGCGTGGTGGTTTTATGACAAGCTTGGCTGGGATGTGCTTCATGTGCCAGCAGTAGGTGATTACAATATCGGACTTTGGTATATCCCGTTGTTCATTTTCGTTATTTTGTTTACCGCCATTTCTTCCAATGAAACAGATGGTCTTGATGGTTTAAATGCTGGAGTTTTGCTTGCTGCTTTTTCTTCTTTCACCCTCATTGCCTTCGTGGCCAACAAGATGGATCTCGCCGCCTTTTGCGCCGCTATTGCAGGGGCCTTACTTGCATTCCTGTGGTTCAATATCTACCCAGCTCGCTTTTTTATGGGAGATACGGGCGCTATCTCTCTCGGAACTACTTTGGGTGTAGTGGCCATGCTCACCAATTCCATGGTGTCGCTCTTTATTATTGTATTTATCTATTCTCTAGAGTCGGGTAGCGCTGCTATTCAGATTCTTTCTAAGAAGTTTCGTCACAAAAAAGTATTTTTGGCGGCACCGCTTCACCATCATTTTGAAGCTAAGGGTTGGCCCGAGCCGAAGATAGTTATGCGGGCCTGGATTTTCACTAGCCTGACAGCTCTTTTGGGGACAATTATTGCTATTCTCGGCATGGGAGTCTGATATACTATAAGTATCATCAATTATTGATTTTTCTTTGTTATGGATATACGCAGTATTCAAGGGATTGATTTTACCAATGCGCGAGTGTGTTTGCGTGTAGACTTCAATATCGAGCGCACAAGTATCGGCAATACCGAAGAGCACTATCGGGTAGCAGTAGTCAAAGATACACTCGAATACCTCTCACAGTTTGATGGTGTAAAAATTGCCCTCCTTACTCACTTAGGTCGTCCAGACGGCAAACCAAACACAGAAGACTCTACAGAAACGCTCTTGGCTACTATCAAACAGACTCTTGAACGAGACATAGTTTTTGTACCAGCCGTTGTAGGACCAGAGGTAGTAGAGGCCCTCAATGCCTTGCCCGATAAATCACTTCTTTTACTTGAAAATGTTCGCTTTGATGAGGGTGAAGAAAAAAATGATATTGCTTTTGCTGCCAAACTAACTGAGCCGTTTACGCACTATGTCAACGATGCATTTAGTGTTTGTCATCGTGCTCACGCATCGACTGTTGCAGTGACTCACTTGCTTCCAGCATACGCCGGCCTCCAAATACTTCGTGAATTGCGCGAGCTTGACTCCGTACGTTTCACACCAGATAGGCCAGCTGTGGCACTCATCGGTGGAGCTAAGATTGAAACAAAACTCCCACTCATTCAGGCTTTTGAGCGCAACTACGACTGTGTTTTGGTAGGAGGAAAAATTGCCAATGAAGCGATTGACCAGAAGATAGTATTTGGCCCAAAGGTGCTTTTGCCAAAAGACTTCAATGGTGAGGAGCGTTTCGATATAGGGCCGACCACTATCGCGTATTTTGGTCAGATACTCAAAATGGCCAAGACTATTGTTTGGAATGGTCCTATGGGTAAGTTTGAAGAAAAGCCCTACAATATCGGAACCGATATACTGATGCAGGCTATCCTTGATTCCGAGGCTTATGTCGTAGTTGGTGGAGGAGAGAGTCTTTCTGTACTCGAGCAGGCCAATGCGCTCTCGCGCGTGAGCTTTGTCTCTACGGGCGGAGGGGCAATGCTTTCCTACTTAAGTGGAGAGGATATGCCTGGGCTTATGGCACTTCGTACAGAATAATCAAATAAACAGGAAAACTATGGCTACTATTCAAAACATTACCTCTCGAGAAATTCTTGATTCACGCGGTAACCCAACTCTCGAAACAAGCATCATACTTTCAGATGGCACCGTAGGTGTTGCGAGTGTCCCTTCGGGTGCTTCCACGGGTACTTTTGAGGCAATAGAGCTCCGTGATGGCGACCAAAATCGGTACAACGGGCAGGGCGTCCTCAAGGCGATTAGTCATGTAGAAGGTGAAATCAAGGAGGCTCTCATTGGTATGGAAGCAGGTGACCAAGAAGCAATAGATCAAAAAATGCGAGATCTTGATGGCACTCCAAACAAAGGTCGTTTGGGAGCCAATGCCATCTTGAGTGTTTCTCTGGCTGTCTGTCGTGCTCAAGCGCTTTCGCTCGGAGTACCTCTGTATCAGTATATTCGTACCTTGGCGCATACTACAGAGGAAGGGAGTTTTCCGGTACCACTTTTCAATATTATCAATGGTGGTAAGCACAGTAACTCCGGTCTCTCAGTCCAGGAATTTAAACTTGTACCGACTGGTATTGCTACCTATCCAGAACAGCTACGAGCTGGAAGTGAAGTTTTTCATGCACTGGAAAAACTTTTGGCTCAAGAAGATTTTGCCACGAGTGTAGGAGATGAAGGGGGGTTTGCTCCGCGCGTAGAAAGTCACAAACGTCAGCTAGAGCTACTCCATGAAGCAATGATTAAGGCTGGATATACTCCTGGCAAAGATATGTACCTTGATCTCGATGTCGCCGCAGATTCTTTTTATGACAAAGAAAAAGAACAGTACAATCTACGTCCAGAAAATGTGTTTTTGACTCGGGAAAGTATCGTCAATCTCTATCGTGAATGGATGGAACAATACCACATAGTATCTCTCGAAGATGGTCTCTACGAAGAAGATTGGGATGGTTGGGCAACGATGAAAGAAAAACTTGAAAAAGAAAATGCTTCATGGGGGAAGAAGATTCTTCTTGTGGGTGATGATTTGCTCGTAACCAATATAGACCGCCTCGAAAAAGCTATCGAAAAAAACGCCTGCAATACTATCCTTATCAAGGTCAATCAGATTGGTACACTTTCAGAAACGCTTGCCTGTATGACTCGTGCCAAGGAGGTGGGCATGGCTCGTATTGTGTCACATCGTTCTGGTGAGACAGTGGATGATTTTATCGCTGACTTGAGTGTTGGTACCAATGCCGAGTATATCAAGACAGGTTCACTCTCTCGTGGAGAACGTATCGGTAAGTACAATCGTCTCTTGGCTATCTGGTATGAGCTTCAAGCTAAGACAAACTAACTATGTTCTGGTCAAAAACAAAAACAAAAATTACTTGCGTCGGCTCAGTTTCCAAAGATGCTTTTTTTCCCAACGATGAAGGTATTTTTGTAGATACGCCAGAAGACCTTGTCTCTCCGAAGAAAGTACAGTTTCCTCTTGGAGGAAAAATCCTTGTACCGGATCGTTATGAAGATGTTGGTGGTGTAGCTGCCAATGTCGCTATTGGATTGTCCCGATTGGGACATAAGTCACGTATCGTGAGTCGTCGCGGTGATGATATGATTGGTGATTTTATCACGAACTCTCTTACTGCAGATGGTGTAGACATAAGCAGACTTGTCACTCTTAAACAAACACAATCAGACCTCTCTGCTATCCTTGTCTTCATGCAGACAGGGGAGCGTACGATTTTTCATAATCGTGATGCCAATGAACAGCTTCATGTCAGCGAACAGGATCTTCGAGGTACTGAGTGGGTATTTGTGTCGGCTTTAAACGGTGAATGGCAACACAATATCGATATCATCCGTGAAAACAAAGCTAATCTTGGCTATAAGATAGCTCTCAATCCAGGTCAGCATAACCTTAAGACTGATGTAAACTGCATGCGTGAGTTCCTCAAGCATGTAGATACCCTCATACTTAATCATGAAGAAGCGGTTCTTCTTCTCGGCAGTGAGCATCCTGAACTACTCACCGATGAAAAAGCAATCCTTGAGGCACTGACTAAACTTGGGCCCAACACCATTGGTCTAACCGATGGATCACGTGGAGCCTGGGCCTACCAAAATGGCACCTATGCCGAACAGAAACCAGAGTATGTAGAACGTGTAGTAGATAGTACAGGCGCAGGAGACTCCTTTGCTTCTGGCTTCCTCGCTGCCTTGCTTTACAATATGTCACTCGAGACAGCTCTCACCTGGGGTATCAAAAATAGTGCCGCCAATCTCAAGCAGTACGGCGCGACAAGAGGTCTACTTATGAAAGAGGATCTTTTATCGCTGTAGGATTAAGGATAATGCTTTTTCATAAGACTTTGATGCATTATTTATGACTAAACTTATTATCATTTGTGGTTTACCTGGAACAGGAAAAACGACACTGGCAAATGAAATATCAAAAGCATTAAAAATCTTTTGCTTACATAAAGACTCTGTTAAGGAATCTCTTTACGACTCTTTAAAAATGAAATCTCTAGAAGATAGTAAGCTTATTGGATATCCATCTGTAAAAACTATCTTAGACTTAGCAGAAGAAAATATCGCTAGGGGAGTGGATGTACTAGTTGAATCTCCTTTTAATTTTGAAAAAGATCATAAAATCTTTAATTTGTTTAAGGAGAAATACTCAGTAAAAATATTTACCATTATTCTTCAACTAGAACCTGAGGAACGTAAGAAAAGAATTCTAGAAAGAGAGAGGCATGCTTCTCATCATGACGAACAAAGAGGGAGGCAATATGAAGAAGTTGAAAATAGCTATGAACATATGCTAGAACCAAAAATCTTTTTAAATAGTAAGAATTCCATTAACGAACTTGTGAAGGAAACTCTGGATTTTATTGCCTAATTTCAACCGTTTAAGTTACAGCCTCCTCATCTCACAGCATCGACTGACAAAATTATGAAAAAAATTATTTTTGATTTTGATGGGGTAATCCTCGATTCTTTTGATATTGTCTTGAGAGAGCTTGGAAATCTTCACCAAAAATTCCACCTTCCTGAACTTACCAAAGAAAAACTTTCCGATCTCTTTGATGGTAATTTTTGGGAAAATCACAAAGCTCTGGGGCTCAGTGAGGAAGATGAAAGTAAGCTAAAAGTTGAACTCAAGGATGCATTGGCTCGCACCCAGTCAGAGATGCCACTTTTTGAGGATATAAAAGAAGTGCTCAAGGAACTTTCTAAGTCATCTCAGCTTGTGATTCTTTCTTCAAATCATGCTGAAAATATCATAAAGAGGCTAGAGTATGAAGAGATCAGAGATGCAATAGAATATGTTTCAGGCACTGAGACACCTGGAAATAAAAAAGAGAAGGTCCAGGAAATTATCAAAAATACTGAAGGGCCTATTGTTTTTGTAACTGATACTAAGGGAGATTTACTTGAAGCAAATGATTTAGATATTACTAAAGTAGCGGTTACATGGGGGTATCACTCAAGAGAAAGGTTGATGGAGGGTAACCCTAGTATTATTGTGAGCGCACCAAAAGAGCTCCTAAAGATAATCTCTGTTTTTTGAGATGAAAACCTCTTAATAACTAGTAGAAAAATACTTCCATTAGTGGTATAATTTACACCATATGGGACTGTTTTCCTCATTTTCTTGGAAACAAGAAGCCAATCTTTTTCTTGCGCTCGATATCGGAACCGAAATCGTCAAAGCGCTTATTTTTAGTGTCGATAATGACCAAAACCACGCCACTGTCATCGGAGTGGGGCGCACCTTCCAAAAAGCCGGCAACATGCAGAGTGGCGCCGTATCTGATATCAGTGGAGTGATAGAATCTTCACGTGAAGCCATCCGTCTGGCCAAGGAAGAAGCCAAGGTCAAGAAGGTAGAGAAAAGCATCATCGGTATTGCTGGTGAGCTGGTCAAGGGTACCACTACGACTGTGCACTATGAACGTGTCAATCCAGAAATACGTATCGGTACGCCAGAGCTCAAAATGATTATTCAGAAAGTCCAAGAGAAAGCCTATGAGCGTATCAAGCGTCAGTTGGCTTGGGAAACTGGTCAATCAGACATAGAAGTGAAGCTCATCAACGCCGCTATCGTAGATGTGCGTATTGATGGTTATCATGTGGCCAATCCGGTGAATTTCCAGGGCAAGGACGTCTCTATGAGTGTGTTCAATGCCTACGCGCCTATGATCCACTTGGGAGCCCTACAGACTATTGCCGATGAACTTGATCTCGACCTTCTCTCTATTGCAGCTGAGCCATACGCTGTAGCTCGTTCTATTGAGGTAGAGGACATGCTCGACTTCAGTGCTATATTTATCGATATTGGAGGTGGTACTTCGGATATTGCTGTGATTCGTAATGGTGGCCTTGAGGGCACCAAGATGTTTGCACTCGGTGGTCGCGCTTTCACCAAGCGTCTCGCGCAAGAATTCCATGTGTCATTTGAGACCGCTGAGCAGATGAAGATAGAATATTCTCTCGGGCGATTGAGTCCAGAGAAGACTGATCAGATCCGTACTATCTTTGCCGATGACTGCCGTGTGTGGCTTGGTGGGATAGAGCTTTCGCTCATGGAGTTTGCTGAAAGTGATCTGCTCCCATCACGTATTTTTCTTTGTGGTGGCGGTTCGGCTCTCCCAGGTATCCGTGAAGCGCTCCTGAGTGAAGATTGGACTAAGACGTTGCCATTCGCCAAGACCCCACAGGTGAGCTATCTTCAGCCAAGTGATATTATCCGTGTAACTGATAAGACAGGGCAACTCAACAATCCTCAGGATATCACTCCGATAGGTCTCGCCAATCTTGCGCTCCTTGATCATATCGAAGAAGAAAAAATGCTTTCCAATATCTTAAAGAAAAGCATGCAGGCTATCGATAAAAACTAAACTCTATGCCACAGACATTTTATATCGAGAGTGATGAAGAAATTATCTCAGCTATTGGGAGGCTTCGTCATTCTAGTGAAATAGAAAACTTCTTTGTTTTTCCAAAGAGAGCTCTTATTTTGCAGAGTATTATCAATCTCCGTCTTTTTCAAAAAGAGGCTCAGAAAATGAATAAGAAGATCATCATTGTGACACAGGATGAGATAGGCCGTATGCTAGCAGAAAAAGCTGGTATTAAGACTGAAAATTATTCAGATGATTTTTCTCAAAAGGCAAATCATATCGAGCTTGAACGGCAGGAAATTCCCCAAGAAGAAGTCCGTACAGAGGAGCCAGAAACCAAAAAAGATTTTGCTGCCGTGAAGTCTTCTTCCATAGGAAGTACGAGTTTTTTCACTGCTGAACCAGAACCAGAAATTGCTCTTCCAAAACCTGAGCCTACGCCAGTAGTGGAGCCACCAAAACAGCCGGTACAGCAATTGCGAATTCGTAATGCTTCACCTTTTCGCCCACCAAGCCTAAACTCACTCAGACAGGAGTCTCAAGTGGCCCCTGAGCAATCCTCAAGCCCGCTACCCGCACAAGCTCAGCAACCACCAAAACCAGCACCTCAGATGGAGGCTATACGGCCAGGAATGGGATCAGTAGTTGCTCCAAAGCCAGCGCCCATGAGTCCGCAGCCTATCGTACCTTCACTGCGTCCAGCAGTTCAGCCACCAAAATTTATACCACAGACAAGACCAGCCCAGATGCAGATGGCTTCTGCTAAACAGGTCAAGACTCAACCACAGGTCAAGACTCAACCAGTGCAAGCTGATAGGTCGGCAGTATTGAAGTCTTTTTTTGCACCAAAAACCACAGAGACGAATACCGCACCTCGAGTAGAGAAAGTCCCTGAAAAACCAAAGGCTTTTATACCTCAAGCACCAAAAGCAGCACAGCCTCCTCAGGAAAAAAAGCCTTCGCCGACTATTCATAGGAATTTCCACGGCTTATTCTATTTCTTTGGATTGCTTTGTCTACTCATTGTAGGTGGCGTTTTTGCATATCTATTCTTTCCAAAAGTAACCGTCAACATCACGCCACTGAGAGCGGAAGAAAAAATAGACACACAGGTCAAGGGCGTGCCAGGGGCGAGTGATGCTATCGACAGTACGCCAGTACGACTATTGGAACGTGATGTACCAGTCACTGTTACGGGTACAGCCACAGACTCAAGTTCATCCACAACCGAGAAAGCCCGCGGTACAGTGGTTATCTACAACGACTACTCAGGTGATGCCCAATCATTGGTGGCTACTACACGTCTAGAATCACCAGATGGTAAAATTTTCCGTTTGGTTAAGGGTGCTACCATCCCAGGAAAGACGAGCTCACCTGGAGCTATCGAGGTAGAAGTGGTAGCTGATCAGGCAGGTGAAAGTTCCAATATCGAACCAACCTCCTTTACTATCCCTGGTTTCAAGGGGAGTGATAAATTTGATAAGTTTAGCGGTAAGTCCCTCAAAGCCATGACTGGCGGCGGATCAGGCGGTTCTGAAGTTAAGTCAATTGCTCGTGCTGATCTCGATAAAGCTGAGGTTGAGGCCAAGTCACAAGCTGAAGCCTTGTTTGCAAAAGACCTCGAAAGCAGTCTTGTGCCAGGGGAAGTCTACCTCAAAGAGAGTTTGCAGATTACTCCACTTGATACCGGCAATCGACCAAAAGAGGGTATAGCAGCCAATACTTTTGAGTACACCCGTTCATACAAGATGAAAGCATTTTTGTTGCAAGAAAATCTCTTGAAGAATAAGTTAGAGGCAGCGGCAGCCAAAGAATCACAAGGTGTGCATGTAGTAGCTTCAAATATAGCTATAGATTATGGTGAAGTAGCTCCAAATTATGATGACAATACAGTAAGTATCAAACTCCATGCTACGATTAGCAAAGTAGCAGACCTTGAAAAAGAAAGTCTAAAAACGAAGCTCTTGGGACGCAATGCAGCAGCCATTGAAGCATTTTTGGGTGAAAATCCAGGCGTGCAAAAAATTGAGCTACTCTTTGATCCAAAGTGGTTTGGTTCGAGTATCCCGAGTCAGGCCAGCCGAGTGGATGTAGTGATTGAGTAAATTTGCTCTTTACCGCGGCATTTGTTATATTTTTGATTCAGAGAATAATTGTATGCTTACCTCAGAAACACAGCGAAAAATCCATCAACTCCAAAATGACTCTCTTGTTATTGAAGAAGAGAAACGGCATCTACGCCGAGACCTTGAAAAGCTTCATCAAGATGAAAAGGTGTATCGACACACATTTGATATCGCCCAAAAGAACCTGGAAAATAATCGAGTAGAAGCACACAAGAAAGAAAATCGCCTTGCTGAACTAGAAGAAGAATCACGGCGTATCAAAACCCTGATAAAGAATCAACACGACTAAATGCATTTCTATGACTGCTAATCAAATCCGTACCGCCTATCTCACGTACTTTCAATCACAGGGTCATACGATTGTACCCTCAGCTCCACTGGTACCCGAAAATGATCCCACCACTCTTTTTACGGGCTCTGGTATGCAGCCGATTGTCCCATACCTCCTAGGAGCTCCTCATCCGGAAGGGACTCGTATCGCTGATTCACAAAAGTGTTTTCGTTCCCAGGATATCGAGGAAGTAGGCGATAATCGTCATACCACTTTCTTTGAGATGCTTGGTAATTGGTCATTTGGAGATTATTTCAAGCAGGAGCAGATTACCTGGATGTGGAAGTTTCTTACCGAAGAACTAGCCCTCGATCCAGAGCGTCTTCACTTTACGTGCTTTATCGGTAACGATGACCTTGCTATCCCCAAAGACACTGAGTCTGCAGAGCTTTGGCAGAGTCTCTTTCGTGAGAAAGGTCTCGAGGTAGGTATTGGTGAAAACTCAGAGACAGAAGGAATACAGGAGGGTCAGCATATTTTTTACTATAACGAAAAAAAGAACTGGTGGAGTCGTGCGGGTGTACCAGCTAATATGCCGGTAGGTGAGCCTGGTGGACCAGATACGGAGATGTTTTGGGACTTTGGCAAAGAAAAAGGTCTTCATGAAGTATCCACCTGGAAGAACGAGCCATGTCACGTGAACTGTGACTGCGGCCGTTTTATGGAAATCGGCAACAATGTCTTCATGGAATACAAGCGTGTCGAGGGTGGCTTTGAGAAATTGGCCCAGCAAAACGTAGACTTTGGCGGTGGATTGGAACGCTTTATGGCAGCTAGTCAAAATGAGCCTGACATGTTTAAATGCGATATTTTTGATGAATTACGCACAAATATTGAAAAGCTTTCAGGAAAGAATTATGGGGAAAATGATTCAGAGACGTACGCTTTTCGAGTAGTCATAGATCATATACGAGCCAGCGTATTTCTTATAGCTGATGGTGTTTTGCCGTCAAATACTGATCAGGGGTATGTACTGCGTCGTTTACTTCGTAGAGCGGTACGCTACTCAGATGTACTTGGTATTGAAGCGGGGAATCTTTCTAGCTGTGTAGCGCCTTTGGTTGTAACTTACAGCCAATGCTATCCAATGCTAGACACCAAAGAAAGAGATATAGCAATTGTGATCAATGAAGAAGAAACAAAGTTCCGAGAAACCCTCACCAAAGGTATGCGTGAACTTGAGAAAAGGATTATAGATCAGACTCTCTCGGGTAAAGATGCCTTTGATTTGTTTACTACCTATGGCTTCCCGCTCGAGATGACTCAGGAAATTGCTCTTGAAAAAGGTATTGCTGTAGATGAGCTTGAGTATCGTGATGAATTTGAGAAACACAAAGAACTTTCACGCACAGCCAGTGCTGGTAAGTTTAAGGGTGGTCTGGCAGACAACAGTGCCAAAGTAACCGCCTTTCATACCGCTACACACCTTATGCTCGCAGCCCTTCGTAAGGAGCTCGGAGACGATGTACATCAGGCAGGCTCCAATATCACCGAAGAACGTACCCGTTTTGATTTCACGTATGGCCAAAAAGTACCCCGAGAGGTTTTGGATAAAATAGAGACATATGTAAACACGGCTATGGAGGCGGGCGCAACTGTTGGTACCGCTATCATGCCCAAGGATGAAGCCAAGGCCACAGGTGTAGAGGGGAGTTTCTGGGAAAAATACCCGGACAATGTGACTGTGTACCAGGTAGTCGGACATGACGGTACTATCTACTCACAAGAGCTCTGTGGAGGTCCTCATGTGGCCAATACAGAGGAAATCAAGGCTTTTGGACGCTTCCGTATCACCAAAGAAGAGGCGAGTTCTGCTGGAGTACGCCGTATAAAGGCTATTTTTGAGTAGCGGGCCTGCCCAGTTACAATTTCATAGAAAATCCTTGCTCTTAAGCTACTTGTAAGCCGTAGGTGAATAGAAGGTTTTTTCTAAATGGCTTCAAATTGGGTACAAATTGTAATTGGGTTTGACAGGGAGGCTTATTTAGCGTATACTCTGTAAGTATCAATTTCGTATAGATTACTATGATTGCAATCGTAAAAACAGGTGGAAAACAATACAAAGTAGCCCTTGGAGACAAGATCAAAGTTGAAAAACTTGATGGCGTAAAGGGTGACAATGTAACTCTCGAAACTCTTTTCATCGGTGATGAGAAAGAAGTGATGATTGGTGCTCCTACCTTGGAGAAAAGCGTTACCGCTACTATCCTTGATCAGGGTAAGCACAAGAAGGTACGTGGTATTAAGCACAAGCCAAAGAAGCGTTACCTCGTACGCTTTGGCCATCGCCAACCGTACACTGAACTGGAAATTACTTCCATCTAAATAAAAAGACCGCCCTTTATACGGCGGTTTTTTGTTTCACTTTTCTATTTAGGCTTGGGTGCGATTATCCAGAGCAGAGCGTAGGGTGAGTTCGTCGGCATATTCTATATCACCGCCGGTCGACATGCCACGTCCTATACGGGTTATCTTGATACCATACGGTTCAAGCTTCTTTTTGATATACAAAGCGGTAAGATCACCTTCGGTAGTAGGATTGGTAGCGAGGATGACCTCTTCTACTGAATCTTCTACACGATGGAGAAGTTCAGCAATACGCAGATGATTGTTGGTGGCGTTCTTACTGGTCTCCAAGACTCCTCCCAAGACATGGTATAAACCGTGGTAGCTTCCGGTACGTTCAATAGCGATAACGTCGAGAGGCTCTTCTACAAGACAGATAACCGTTTTTTCTCGCTTATTATCAGCACAGATAGCACAGAGTTCATCTTCAGTAATATGGAAGCACTCTGTACAGCTACGGAGATCTTGGAGTCTCTGAAAGCTTGCTGCAAAGTCCTCAAGCTTAGAGACGTCTTGCTTAAACAGGTAGAGCACGATACGTTCAGCCATTTTGGGACCGACAGATGGTAGAGACGAAAAATGTGAGATAAGGGACTGAAAAGACTTTGGATAGAGTGCCATAAAAGACTATGAGTGTATTTTTTCGAGTGATTTGAAGGTGGTAGAGTTTTCTTCAAAGTAGAGCTGGATTTTACCAACTGGTCCGTTACGATGCTTAGCGATGATGACATCAGCGATACCCTTATTCGGTGTATCTGGCTTCACGCGGTCTTCACGGTACAAAAACATAACCACGTCAGCATCCTGCTCGATAGATCCAGATTCACGAAGGTCAGAGAGTTTTGGTATCTGGTCAGGGCGTGATTCTACGGCACGAGAAAGCTGTGAAAGAGCGATAACTGGGATATTGAGTTCGCGAGCGAGCTGCTTGAGTCCACGAGAAATTTCAGAGATTTCCTGGACACGGTTGTCACCATTACGGCTACGACCTTCCATCAACTGGAGGTAGTCAACAATGATCAGGCCAAGATTGTGTTCAGCCTGGAGACGGCGGGCCATAGTGCGCATTTCCATGATATTGAGTGATCCAGAATCATCGATAAAGATAGGGGCTTGAGCCAAGACACCCATAGCATCTGAAAGGCGTTCAAAGTCGTTATTTGGCCCCTCGCTGGAGAGTTTGCCGGTACGGAGACGCCAGAGGTCTACTCCAGCCTGAGCAGCCAGCATACGGTCTACGAGCTGATCGGCACCCATTTCGAGCGAGAAGATACCCACTGGCACTTTGGCAAAAACACCTACCTGACGAGCAAGGTCGAGAGCAAAGGTAGTCTTACCGACAGATGGACGCGCTGCAAGGATAATCAAGTCTGAGTTTTGGAGTCCAGCGAGCATGTTGTCCAAGTCAGGATAGGCAGTAGGGACACCACGGAAAGCATGATCACTCTTATGAAGCTCGTCGATGCGATTAAAGGCAGTTTCCAGAATAGATTTGATAGGCATGAAGTCTTGCTTCATGTACTTCTGTGAAATAGCAAAAAGTTTTTGCTCAGCTACGTCGAGCACTTGCTGTACATCTTCACTTTCGTCATAGCCCATTTCGACGATTTCACTTGCAGCAGAAATAAGGCGACGCAGTAGAGACTTCTTCTGGACAACCTTGGCATAGTGGACAACGTTTGAAGCAGAGGGGACTGAGTTGACGAGTGAGGCCAAGTAGCTAGAGCCACCCATCTTTTCGAGCTTCCCGAGTTCTTCAAGGCGGTTTGCGAGTGACAGCACGTCGATAGGCTCGCGCTCTTCGTAGAGCTTGAGCATGACTTCGTAGATGTCGTTGTGGTCGTTCTTGTAGAAATCGCCCACCTTCAAAAGGTCAGCTACCTTGATGATAGAATCCTTGTCGAGCATCAAAGAACCCAATACTGAGGTTTCGGCCTCAATATTTTGTGGAGGGATGCGGACGTGATCTTGGTTGTTTTGCTTAGCCATAGGGTGTTGCTTTGATACCCTAGTATAGCGCGTAGTGAGAAATCATTCAATGAGGAAAACTTTGTATAATTTACCGCGTTAGAAAACATTTACAACGGGGCAGTATTGACTTTTCAGCCAAAAAAGAGTATAATTGGACGTTGAGCCTAACTCAACAGAGGGTTTTTTACCAAGGGGACATCCAGTGGAATTCCAGCCAATCCAGTACCAAATCCGCTTCATCGCTGAGGCCTTCGGTCTCAACCCTGAGTCGGCAGAAGGCTATGCTCGACACTGGCTTAGTCGGCAGATGTCAATCAACACCTATGCCAAGTCGCTTTTCGCCGTCCCGGCGCCGTCGCGTTTGGCGGGTACGTACGACAAGGGAGTGAAAAAAATGCTCGATATTTTCGGGCAGCACGCACCTTTCGACAACAAGTTCTTCGATGGCCGATGGACGGGGTACGAGATCTGTCAGTCTGAACGCAGCCTGACAGCTTGGCAGGAGCTCGAAGAGCTCCAGCAAAGCGACATCCTGATCGTCGCAGCTCAGCTCGGCTACCTCCACGTCAATCAGTGCCTGGCCCGCGCTCGTCAAAGCTTCCGCGAGGAAGAATTCGAGCTCGGCATCCTTGCCACTGGGAGCATCCTCATGATGCACACACACTGGAAGGCACAAAACCTCCGCTGCGTTGTTGACACTGGAGACGAATGCCTTCAAGCAGGAGAAGAGGAGCCCAAAAGAATGCTCGCCTTCTCTCGTTCGACCAACGGCTTCAAGCTGGATGATCGACCGAACGACTTGGGCAGCATCTTTGCTGGTGTTGCCACGGGCTTCCTCCGTTAGGAGGTTACGCCTTGCGCTAATACGCGCAAAAAAGACCGAAACTTGGAATCCTCCAGGCTTCGGTCTTTTTCGTTTTTAGAGATGCTATTTCTTGCTGACTACTTGTCCAGAAGCAGTATCTTCTACCTTATAGCCAAGCGAGAGAAGCTCATCACGGAGACTGTCTGAGAGAGCGAAGTCCTTATCAAGCCGGGCTTGCTTTCGATTCTCTGTAAGCGCAACTACTTCTTGAGGTAGCACTTCTTCTCTGCTTTCACGAAGACCAAGCAGGGTGTAGATAATTTGAAATACAAGCACCAAGCGAGCTGTATCAATTACCTCTTCGGCATCAAGTTTGGTGTGTATGGTCTTACAAAGCTCAAGTATGTGCATGAGGGCGAGTGGTGTATTGAGATCGTCCTGGAGTGCTTCCCTGATACTAGCGAGTTCTGCATCTCCACGAAAACCGTTATTACTGCCACTTACTCGGCCAAGTCTCTGGCGAGTATTCTCAAGTGTCTCTCTATTCTTCTTGGCCTGACTGAGTGCATCCCAAGTGAAGTTCATCTGGCTACGATAGTGAGCACCAAGAAAGAGCATCCGTAGATCCATAGCCTCATAACCTTTCTCCACAATATCCTCCAAAGTGTAGAAGTTGCCTTTGGACTTAGACATTTTTTCACTATCGATAAGCATGTGGCGTACATGGAGAAAAAAGCGTGAAAAGAGTTTGTCTGTCGTGCCTTCGCTCTGTGCAATCTCGGCTTCATGGTGGGGGAAGATGTGGTCTTCTCCGCCAGTATGTATATCAAAAGTATCACCGAGATACTCCTGACTCATGGCACTACACTCGATGTGCCAACCAGGGTAGCCTTCGCTCCATGGTGATGCCCAGTGCATCAGATGATTTTCTGGAGCCTTGAGCCAAAGCGCAAAGTCCCAGGCATTTCGTTTGTCGGGATGTTCTTCGAGACGAGCACCGGACTTGAGGTTTTCGAGCTTGTTGCCTGAGAGGTTGCCATAGTTAGGGAAACTTGTGACATCGTAGAAGACATTGCCATTGACTTCGTAGGCATGCCCACGAGCAATAAGGGTCTCTACCATACGGATGATTTCTTGGATGTGCTTGGTGGCACGTGGGAAATAGTGTGCCGGTAGTATGTTCATGGCTTTTTCCATGCCATGAAAATAATCTTCATAAAAAAGAGCAATTTCTAGGGGAGTCTTTTGTTCCTTGAGGGCCTTCCTAATCATCTTGTCTTCACCGCTGTCACCCTGTGCGATATCGTCATCGGTTAGGTGACCGACATCAGTGATGTTTTTGATCATACGCACCTCATAGCCTTCGTCTTCGAGGACGCGACGCAAAGTATCAGAAAACACGTAGGCTCGGATATTACCGACATGAGCATAATCGTAGACAGTCGGTCCACATACGTACATGCCCACTTTGCCTGGATTGAGTGGCTGAAAAGAATCTTTATTTTTACTCAGTGTATTGTAGAAAACAGCCATAGAAGCACATCGGAAAAAATAATTAGAACCACTGGCGCCAGCGAAAGATAAGAGCAGTAGTTACAGCGATTATAGCCATAATTCCGGCATGAATCCAGAAAGCGTGCGGACTGTGCCCAAAAGGGATACTGGCACTTATGGCTAGCATACTGGAGTACGCGCTTACAGGCAACAATATAGCAGAGAAAACCGTGAGCACCTTCATGGTCATGTTGAGCTTGTTAGAAAGCAGAGAATTGTTGGTGGCTTCAAGCGCCTCGATAGTTTCCTTCTGGCTTTCGAGGATATTCCAGAGGCGGATATTGGTACCAATTAAATCCTGGAAGTAGACCTTCATACCGCTCGGGATATACGGGTAGTCTTTTTGGACGAGGGATTCTATGATAGAGCGTTGGGGCTTCAAGGTGCGACGGAAATTTAAGATGTCTCTTTTGAGGACGGAAATTTCGACTACCATTTCCTTTTCTTTTTCAGCAAAGACTTGCTGTTCTATAAAATCCAGACGCTCGGAGACATGACGGAGCTTTGGAAAGCAAGAACGGAGGAGGATTTCTATCACCTGATACATGAGATGAGCTGGCGTTTCTTCAAGATGAAGTCGGCGCTTACCCTCGCTACGACTGAGGTCGGCATGGAACTTGTGTATCTGGTAAATACCGTGCCGATGACTCGTGATAAGGTGCGTCTCTGTCAGGATGATATCGAGCTCTCCAGCATAGGTAGTTCGCTCGGTGGTATCAAAAAGAGGGATGTGAATAGAAAGAAAAAGACAATTCTCGTACTGTACTACTTTAGGCTGATACGTAGGAGTAATCAGCTCTTCGAGAGCCAAAGGGTGGATACTGAAGCTTTCTTGTAAGTAGGTGATGTCGTCTTGATTGATGTCTTCAAAATCAATCCAGGCTATATTTTTGTGGGAAATGATTTTCATGCTGTTTTTTTGTTTTTCTTTCTAATAGTATACCAAGCCTAATTCCGTTTGACAAAGCCAAAAGAGGAGCGCTATGCTCTATCTGTGCTTACAAAACTCGTTCTCTTTCTTATACGTCTGTACCAGCGAGGGCTATCTTTCGACCATAGCCGGCTTGGGCGTATGTCAGGGATACGTTTTTGTCGCTTTTATCCTTCTTGTAGTGCCTATACGTATGAAGCCATCACTCAACATGGCCTTATCCGTGGAGGCGGTATGGGGATACGTCGCGTCCTTAGGTGTCATCCGTGGCATCCAGGCGGGCATGATCCAGTGCCGAAGTAGTAAATTTAACAATAGAAACTACAAAGGAGAGCAGTGTACATTCACCGTTTCTGAGGAAGGATTTTCCGATGAAGAAAAATGGCAGACTGACTCACGAAGAAGCTCGTTTTGCGTCGTTACTCCAGGACTCTCTCGAAGAGCTTGGAAATTTGCGAGGCATGCGTCATATCAGCTATCGAACCAAAAGGAGTGCGCGAAGGCAGCAAGCTAAGTTTAAATAGCTATACAGAGGGGAAGTACGTGTTTGGTTATCCAGATGTAGGTTATCTTGCTCTTGCTCGT
>CAYLMF010000009.1:0-23437 GCA_964385005.1 uncultured Bdellovibrionales bacterium
TTTCCCTGGAGTCGCCTTGATTACTCTGTGAAGCTTTACAGTACCTGTAGCCATACAATTTTTTGAGTTAAATATTTTTACCTCTTTAGTATACACGCTGCCAAAGAAAAAAGCGTCTCGTGGACGCTTTTTCTGTATACACCTCTTTATTCGATAAAATTCCTATCCATTTGTATAAAATAAAGGGCGGGTATTGGCTATTAGCCTCACCGCCCCCTTTGGTCTTCATGATCTTGGAGAAATCACTTCAGCTGCTTTTGCAGTTCATGGAAGTCCTCCAACGAATATGTGTCGTGTGTTGACGCATCTTCAGGAATGAAGAGCGTGTTCGCTACTACCAGAAGACCACTTCCTTCTTCCAGTACCCTGTAGGTATGGAGAATGCCTGGCGGCATCCAAATCCCCATACCGGAATCAAGCGTAAACTCCCGCTTGTTTCCCAAGGCATCCTCGCAAATCCAGAGCACCGACCCTTCCAAGGAAAAAACCATTTCCTCTCGAATCCGATGCCATTCCATCCCGCCGATCTTGTCCTGCGGCAGGTCACGCACCGTATAGATGCGGAGCCCCCGAATATCCTGAGACAAACGATCAGTTTCTTCCGAATCATAGGAAAAATACTGCTCATTTAGGGCGGCCATCGGCACCTTCATCAAAACCTCAAGGTTGCCGCCTGACTTAGTAGACCAAGGACCGGCAGCTGGCATCATCTGAATTTCAGCGACTGTACGTATCTTCAAGAACTGTTTCACGTTGAATTCCCTTCAATGTATATGGTAAACAACAGCAAAGAATAGTACACTAAGCGCCTATTGTCAATCCTACTCACTAAGTATTTCACATAAGACCTTATTTAATTGACAAATTTTGTATCTCAAAAAAAACACCCCTCCGGGTGTTTTTTAATTTCAGGTTAAAGCTTATTTCTCTCTATGTATTGGGGCTACATTCTACAATCCACTCGATACCGTACCTATCTCGAAACATACCTGCGTAGCTGCCCCATGGACTTTCTCCTATAGGTCCCTCTACTTCACCTCCGACCGAAAGCCCGGCAAATATCCTATCAGCTTCTTCTTTCGTTTCTGTTTGGACAAAAATCTTACTGCGGTTTTCGCGCTCACTTACCCGTCCCAAGATCTCAGGTACGTCATTGGCTACCAATAGTGCATCCTTACCTATAGGTAGAGCGATATACATTATTTTTTGTTCTTCTTTTTCTCGTACCGGAAACTCATCGCTCGCAATATTCTTGAAACGCACTATCTTGGTAAACTCTCCACCAAAGACTGATTTATAAAATGTAAATGCCTCTTCAGCATTACCATTAAAATTAATCCAAGGTTGTATCGTAGGCATAGCAGAGGGTAAAGTAATTAGTACCTACAGTATACCAGCTTCGAGCATTCTTAAAAAAAACCACCTCCGAATAGAAGTGGCTTTTTCTTGACTTCCCTGGTGCTCTGAACTTCGAAGTTTCTTATGGAGAGCAGAGTGTTTGTACCAATACTTTAAGGATTCATTTCTTCTGCCTGATCCCACCAATCATCAAAATCTTTTATCATTTTATCTGCTTCCACGGGCACAACAGGTGATATCATTGTTGCATGATCCGCTCCTTTTCCCGCGAGTGAAGCATCTACATTATAAACATTTCCATCAATAATATAGAACCGTAAATGAGCTTTTTTTATCTTTTTTACTCTAAGATTTCTTTCAAAGTAAGATAGGAATCCATTAAGTTTTTTTCTAAAGGCAGGCTTAAAATCATCTCCGATAATGAATATCTCACTATCTTTTTGAGTATGTTCTAATAGCTGTAGAAGTTCTTCTCCGACATAATTATCATATATTTTAATTGATTGAGCACCCGGAATGAGCGTGCGCAGATACTCATATATTTCTTCCCTAGAACCTGGTCTAAAATATTTCTGTGTTTTTTCAGCTGAACCGTTACTCAGCTCTAGGAAAACTTCCTTCCAGGGACTTAACATTTCTAAACCACTGATTGCGTACCCTGCGCGATCTGACCAAACTGTATTCGGGGCTTTTTGGAGCTTCTCAATTTTTCTTTTAAGAATCTCGTTCTCGACTTTAGAAGTATCAAAATGATTAAGTTCAATCATTAATTGATCCAGCTCCTCTCCTTTTAAAAGCTTCTGCTCAGCTATATTACTCGCACTATCAATTTTTGCTAAAAGCGCTCTTGCATCCGCATTCGATACTCCTTTATCAGTTTGCTCACTGTTAATTTCTTCATTTTCTAGTTTCCCTATAATCCAATCAAGATCATTTATAACTGCATCTAGAGCTGGCCCAACTCGCAAAAGAATATCATCACTAAACGCCATATCGTATGGAGAATAGGTTACATTCCATACACCGTCACTCATTACCATGTTCTTCCCCTTCTTTTTTATAAAGCTCTCTAATTTTGCATACTCTCGAATTAGAGCCTGCTTTTCCTCCTTAATAGAATCTATATTTTTTACAATTGTAGGAAGAGCTCTATCCCTAGATCCTACAAGTAGGGCTCTATAAGCTTTAACTCGCTCATAGAAACTCTCTAATTGTTTTTTTGTTGTCATGACAGCTATGTAAATACTCCTTAAGTATATCAGGTTCGAAATCTCATTAGGAGCAACAAAAAAGGCTTATTTATGCCTCGCTTTGTATACTCACGAGGTTTGAATCCTATTTAAAAAAACACCCTTCCGGGTGTTTTTATATAGACTTTGCTCCGCAGGTAGGATTCGAACCTACGACCAATTGGTTACACTTTATCCCCTGATTTCCCAGGCGCGTGGACTATATCTTCTCCATAGTACGAATACCGTAGGAGTGAGGCGCTTCCCCTGTATCAAACAAGGTACTCTCTTGCGAGATAGTCTCTGAACCTTCCCCTCGACTATGCTCGGGGCTTGGCTGCTGATTATCATAGTTGTACCGAAACAACCTTAGACTTCCAGCAATTCACCTCAATCTTCACTCTCTGATTTCTCAGAAAGGCTGCGTAATTTTGCATGTTCCTCTCTATGGCAATTAGCGCATATCAAAATGCATTTCTTTAGTTCATTCTCAACTCTGGCCCAACTTCTTGTGAGTCCATCTTGAGAAATACTAAAGTCTTTCCTTCCATCCACGTGATGAAATTCTAATGCATCAAAACAGCGGTCATAACCACAGTGAGTACATTTTCCGCCCTTGTATTCAATAGCCTTGATGCGAATCATCTTGCGACGCTTCGCTACTGCTTTTTTGATATACTCGGCACGATCGGCATATGTTCTTTTGTCTGGCATACATTTTTCAGTATACCATACTGGTGTTCACAGCCAACTGCTCTACCACTGAGCTACTGCGGAGCGAAATCTATATACGAATTTTTAAAAAACGAAACAAGATGATTATAGCCAACCAGAGAGGTTTTGGCAAGCCAAGGCCCTAACTAGCCAATACCTCCAGGGCTCGGAGTGCATAGCGCTTGATATTGGGCCGGACTTCCGGGTGAACCAGTAGCTCTTCTTTAGTAAGCCAGATACAGCCTCCGCTTTTTTCTTCTCCTTCTGGCTCTATGACCTTGTCACTTGTGGCTCTGGCTATGTAGACAAAGCTCAAGTGCCTGTGCGATTCGTTTATATAGTGCACATTGGTAAATGACGGCAAGTGGAGTTCCCTCTGACGGTCGTCATCGCTAGCTTCCTCTTCTGGTACCGTATCCTCAAATACAAGCTCTACTTCGAGACCAACTTCTTCAAGTACTTCTCTGACCGCCGCTTCTTCTGGTAATTCGTCGAGCTCTATATGTCCGCCTGGAGCCAGCCACAGATCATGCTTGTCATGGAAGCGAAGTAATACTTTGTTTTCATACACCACAAAGACATCTACCGCATAGTCTATTTGTCCTGGAGCTGTGTGTACGTGTGCCATGTATTTTTTCTAACTATTTTACTTTGCTTCTTGTGTAGCTTGATTCATGAGATTGTCGGTGCTCTGATCTTTGGCGGCCTTGAGAAACTCTTCAAACTTCGCGACCTTTTCTTTTCTCAGAGTATCATCCTTGTAGCGCTCGACGTACGCCTCCACGACTGGCATGGCTTCGTTTGATTTGTTGGTACGAATGAGGGCGATAGCATAATTGTACCAGGTCTCTCCAAGTTCTGGTGCAAACTCATACACCGGTGAGAGAAGTTCACTTATCTGAGTATAGTCGTTTTCACGGATATAACTATTGGCTAAGTTGTAGCGAGCCACAAACAAGTCTTCATTGATATCGATTGCTCGACGTAGGTACGTCCGTGCTTCGGCTTCATTTTTTTGCTTGGTTTTGAGGCTTGCTAGAGCCAGAAGTGCGGGAATCTGCTGATCGTCTTTGGCGAGTGTTTTTTGGAAGAGTTCCTCTGCTTTGGCATCATTACCCTCAGCTACCATGCGAGAACCCTCATAAAAGTCTGCATCATAGCGTACCATTTCATCATCAACTACTTTCTGTGCCTCTGTCTTTGCCTCTGCTTTTGGCAGCTTTTCTATTCTTTTGAGATTGGCAACATCTCGGTAGATAGAGAGATCATCTGAACGAATAGCAATGAGTTTCTCCAAATTTTTCTTGGCACCATCATAGCGACCTTCCAAAAGGGCAATATGAAATATCGCTCGATAACTCCAGGCGTACTCCTTGTCATCCTTGATAGCTTTCTGGAAATATATTTGAGCCTGCTCATGATCACCCTTTTTAAAATACCAGTAGCCGATATTATGATAGGCATCTGCAAAGCTCAAGTGCTTAAATATCGAGAGTGGCAAGACTATAAGCACCACCGCTATCCCCATGACTATGAGGAGTAATCGCACACCTTCGCTCACCCGCTCATAGAAACGCTCAAACAAAAAAGCGATATTGATCCCAGCAAAAAGCATGAGAAATGGCACCAACGGCATACGATAGCGAGAGTTAATCGTCGTCAGCAAAAGCACTCCTATATATGCCAAGAAAAACATACCAAGCATCCATTTGGCTCGCCAGAGAGATTTCCTTTTAGCGCTTTCATCGGTACCCTGGTAGTCAGCGAGAATCGCTCTCACATAGTAGCGACTAAGGAGTACCCAGAGACCCCCAAGGCCCAAGACCGCTATCAAGAAAAAGCTTGGGAGTATCCAGAGAAATGGGATATGCGAACGGTAGTACGCGTAGCTATAGTTATCACTATAGTCTCGATAGTTTAAGAGCAAGAGAATTTTGTGACCCAGTGTTTTGACGAAGTGTACTGGCTGATCCAAAACTTCTTTAGCCGTCTTGGTAATCCAGAAACGAGACACTTCTGAGGCTTTGAGCTCTCTACCCTCAAAAGCTTCTGCCATTTTGACTGCATCAGTCTCTTCGTACTTTGGATGCGGACGAAGAAAGCTTGGTACTCTCGCAGTCGAACCATCACCGCCCCACCAGTTACCCTGATACAAGACAAGACCAATTGAGTAGTTGGTCGGGACTACATCATGACTGACTACGTAGTTACGCACAGCTACTGGCAAGATACATGCAAGTACTCCCGAGAAAAACAAGCTACTGTACAAAAACTTTTTTTGAAGCGTAAGCTCACGCAAAAGAAAAAAGATAAGAAAAATACCAACTGGCAAAAATGCCATCGAATTACCCTTGATCAAGGCGACCAAACCAAGTGTGATACCTGCCAAAACAAAGATGCTTCTCCTTGGTTTTTCGAGGGCTCGCCAAAAGATAAAAAGGAATACCGGCAAGCTGTACACCTCAAAGCTGGTCTTCAAGAACAGACCCTCATAAAAAAGAAATGGTCCATAGAAAGCAGCTAAAAGACCAGCAACGCGACCCACTTTTTCGCTCAACACCTCTCTTCCAAAAAAGTAGAGGAGCGCTGGGAAAAGTGCTCCGAGCAAAAACTGAATACCAAAAGCAGTGAACAAAAGAGACTCTCTCCCAAAAAGCTTGATGAGTATAGCGAGGAAGTAGGCGTAGAAAGGCTCAGTAAAGAATACCCCGCTCCCTAGCCAACCCTGACTCACTATCTCGTCGGCCCACTTCAAGTAATACTCCGCATCAAGGAGGGGAATTTGAAGTACCGCATCTCCAGCAAAGAAGAGGAGATAAAAAAAACGCCAAAATGAGGCTATGACTACCAGGACAACGGCAGTTCTTTTGGGTGATGCAAAGAGGAGTCGTATATCAGAAAAGAGACCTCTCCAAAAAGAAGCCTCCTCCACTACTTGTTCTTTCGGTTCACCACGATACCCTGCCAAGATCAACTTGGCTTCACGATAGGAAAGCTTGAATTTTTTTTGCAAGTCTCGCTCAGTCGCTTGAGGACGTGACTCCAAAAAACGTTCTATTTTCTCACTACGACGCATACCGTACTGTGTCTATTAATAGTCTTTCAGTTTCTTGATATTGGTGTGCTCACGAATTTTTTCGAGCGCCTTGGCCTCGATCTGACGAATACGCTCACGAGTGACACCGAATTCCTGCCCCACTTCTTCTAAGGTATGAGTGACACCATCTTCCAGTCCAAAACGGATACGGAGGATTTTTTGTTCACGAGGAGTAAGCTCATTTAAGATATCTGTGATGTGTGAACGCAACAGTTTGCGAGCAGCCATCTGATGAGGCATTACTGTCTCTGTGTCTTCGATGAAGTCTCCTAAGACTGAATCATCTTCGTTGTCTCCGACAGAAGTTTCGAGAGAGACCGTCTCCTGCGAAATCTTTTGGATGTGGCGAATTTTTTCGACTTCGATATTCATTTCAGCTGCAATTTCTTCTGCCAGTGGTTCACGGCCAAGTTCCTGCACCAAGCGACGTGTCACCTGAGCATACTTGTTGATAGTTTCCACCATGTGAACTGGGATACGGATAGTACGAGACTGATCAGCCAATGCACGGGTGATAGCCTGACGAATCCACCAGGTAGCGTAGGTAGAAAACTTGAAACCCTTACGGTAATCAAACTTTTCTACAGCACGGAAAAGTCCGATATTTCCTTCTTGGATAAGATCAAGCAGTGAAAGGTTGTGTGAACGCCCTACATACTTCTTGGCAATCGATACCACCAAACGCAGGTTGGCTTCGGTCAAACGCTGTTTCGCCATGAGGTCACCTTTTTCGATAAGCTTTGCCAAACGCACTTCATCGTCACCCGAGAGAAGTCCCACGCGGCCAATTTCCTTCAAGTACATCTGTACCAAATCTGAAGTACTGTCTCCGTCTTCAATCATCTCTGCTTTTTTCTTACGTCCCTTTGGTTTTTTTTCATCCGTAAAAGCTTCTCCGAGTTTATCGGTATCCATCTTGAGCATCTCGTCTGAGCTCACTACTTTGATACCAGAATTATCGAGTTTTTCGTAGAGACTCTCTAAGTGTTCGAGGTCCGCTTCGACATCCGGAAGAATGTGAATGATTTCATCTTCAGTCACAAAGCCACGCTGCTTACCACGAAGAAAAAGTTCATCAAAGGCATTTTCCTTTTTTGCCTTCTTGGCCTCTTTTTTAGGCGTGGCTTCTTTTTTAGAAGGAGCTTTCTTCTCTTCTTTTTTGGGTGCTTTTTTTGGAGCTACAGCTTTGGCCTTTGCCTTTGGAAGCGTTTTAGCTACCTTCTTTGGAGCTCCCTTTTTGACAGGTGCTTTTTTGACAATCTTTTTCGCTTTGGTATCTTTGGTTTTTTTAATCACTTTTTTTTCTGTTTTTTTAGGAGTAATCTTCTTTGCTACCTTTTTTTCGACTTTTTTGGTCACTTTTTTGACCACCTTCTTGGCTGGGGCTTTTTTGACTGGAGTAGTTTTTTTGGCCGGTCCTTTTGCTTTTTTGGCTGGGACGGCTTTTTTAAGAGGTTTTTTCATCTTTTGAGCCATAAGAATTGTCCTACTATTAAAAATATTGGCTTTAAAAAGCCTAAATTTGATTTATCTGAATACCTCATCATAGCAATAATTTGCTACTCTGAAAAGCTAGCGCTTTGAAAGCTCTACGAACTCCTGAAGAAGTCGTAATTCCTCTTCTTTATTATTGTTTTTGCGTGCCTCAGCCAAAGCCATCTCTATGGTACGGAGTTTTTCATTTTTCCCGACTTCTTCCAAAAGAATAGTTAGGTACTCCTCAAGTAAGACTCGGCTTTTTTCGGCTATTTCATCTTCACTCAGATCAGTAAACTCTGGGCCTTCGAGCAAACGAAAGGCAAGTCCAGTAGCAAGACTTTTAAATTCTTTGTCTTCGATCAGAGAAAGCGGGTCATGTTCACCAGCCTGTAAGACAAAGAAAAAGAGTGGTTGCTTAGCGAGAAAAGCTTTGACTTCTGGATGAAGTGTCCCAAGGAATTCTTTACGAAGCGCGGTCTGAGTCAAAAATAGGGCCATCACCTCTTCGGCTACACGCTCTTTGCGACTAGCAAAACTGCTCTGGGGAGCTGACTGAAAAGGCACTGCCATTTGTGGACCATCGCGACGAGCCTTTTCAAGAAAAGCCTGATTCACAACACCGGTCACTAAACGCTCCTCGAGACCAGCCTCTCGCGCGAGTTCCTTAATCCAAAATGAACGCTCAAGAGGATTTTTGATAGTGATCAGTAGTTGCGTAAAATCGTCTACGATAGCTCGCTTCCCTTCTCCAGTCTCTCTTGAATGGAGAGTCACGATACCATCGAGGAAGTACTTCGGAGCCGCTACTGGCGCCATCACGATACGTCTCAATTCTTCAGGATCTTCCGCTCCCATATCGGCAGCATCCTTGCCATGTGTGAGGGCAATCAATTTTACGTTTAATTCCTTTTCTAAAGCCAATTCTGTACTCTTACGGGCGGCCTTTTGTCCAGCACCATCCATATCAAAAAAGAGGTGGACTTCCTTGCCATAACGCTTCATGATATCAAGCTGCTCACTAGTAAGCGCTGTGCCCGAAACCGCTACCACGTTTTCTATTCCAGCCTGAGAAAGAGCGATGACGTCTACGTTACCTTCTACCACTACCGTATAACCAGATTGCTTCATCGCTTGCTTAGCCCAAGAAAGTCCGTAGAGTGCGCGACTCTTATGGTAGAGGGGTGACTCTGGGGTGTTGATGTACTTTGCTTGTGATTCATCACCTCCAGGAGCCACACGAGCAGAAAAACCAATCGGCCGACCAAGGATGTCAGTAATAGGAAACATGATACGATCTCGAAAACGATCATACGCTTTTCCGAGACTGGCCGGTACACCATCAGCTGTTTCAGCTTTGGCGATAATCATCCCAACCGTCTCAAGCTCACTTACGGTATAGCCCTTGCTCTCAGCAAAGTCACGAAAGTACCTCCAACCGTCCGGCGCATAGCCGAGACGAAACTTGCGAATGGTTTCATCCGCGAGGCCTCTTTGTCGCAAATAGGGTAAAGCCTTCACTTTACCAGCTCCTTCCCAGAGTTGGTGCTCGTAGAATCGCACTGCAAGCTCCAGAATCTGCACCAAGCGCTCTTTGGTGTCTTTTGACCCTTGGGACTCTTGTCGATACTGAGGCAGCTCTACACCTGCTTTTTCGGCCAATAACACGAGGGCTTCACGGAACTGTAGACCCTCTATTTCCATGACAAAAGCAAAGATGTCACCACCCTTACCGCAGCCAAAACAATGCCACATATTGCGCTCATCGTTGACCATGAAAGACGGGCTCCGCTCCTGATGAAACGGACAATTAGCCTTATAGTGAGCCCCGGCTTTGTCGAGCTTGATATACGAACCCACCACATCCACTATATTGAGACGTGATTTGATGATTTCAGTAGTATTTTCTTGAAATTGAGCCATAATCTTTACTTCTAGGGTACGGCCCCGGGCCCAAAAAAGCAAATCCCTTCCACTCGGAAAGGGATTTTTAGAGCTTCATTGTGGAACTCTCTTTAAGGCACCTGCTTGTAGTCGTTGTTGCCAAGAATGATCAAAATGTCCGTATTTTCTGGAGCCTTTTCTCCCTCTGGTAATTCACCGACTGTACCACTAATCTTTCCGGCAAGCTCTTTAACAAAAGGGGCATTGAGTTTCGTCACATCTACTATGACGCTTTTTTCGTAGTCACTTTTTTGAGCGGTTTCTTTGAGTACGATATCTATATTGCTATACATGGCCTTGAGTTCATCATCGAAGCTATTGGTGATACCTATCTTTTGAGAGCCGTTGTAGATAGCGATATTGAGGCGCTCTGCTGGCTCAGTGGTAGCATCATCTTCTGTATCCGAGACTTTTTCATTAGCATCGGTTGGCATAGTACCACTCGCATTTTCCTGTCCAGCTTCTGGAGTTAGACTGATGATGGTAGTATCAATCACCTTCTTTATCTTTGGACGATACAGTACGGCCTTACCAGCATTAGTAAAAATCAAAATCTTATCTCCGTTTTCAGCTTTCTTGAAAAAGGGCTGATCGGCAAGCTTTGTCTTGTCCGTCACGGTTGCAATCGATGGCTTTTCATCTGGGATGAGGAGGCGACTACCGACTGCTTCAGTGATGAGCTCATCTTCGGTCTTGACTGGCGTATCACTCCCAGCGACATAGTGGTAGTACAAATATCCCATGCCCAAAATCGCCAAGACCAAGAGTGTGGCGAGAATACCGATAATAAGCTTCGGTTGATTTTTGGAAGAAAGAATTTTGTTACTCTTTTTGGGAGCGTTAACTTCAAGTGACAGCATGTTTTTGTTTTTGAGAAGAGCCAAGAGCGTTCTGTACTCTTTAGTGTAATGAAAAATGTGCGTCTCTACAAGAAGCTACTCGCTTGGAGTGGTTACTTCTTCAGGTGTTACTTGAGATTCTTCTTCGGTTTGTTCTCCAGTTGTTTCTACTGATTCACCTGTAGGCTCTACTGTTTGAGTAACTATGTCGGTTGTTTCTGTTCCAGCTGTATCTACTGTCGGAAGGGACTCTATAGAAGTGGCTTTTTCTTCAAAGTTTCGTTGTTCTACTACAAAGAAAGCTTCACTCAGTTTCTTTGTGAGTGCCTCCACTCCACTCAAAGCTCCACCCAGACCAATCTTGATAAAGTCAGGGTAGGTCGTATCCTTGAGGCTTTCCTGCATGGTGATAAGGTCTGTTTCGAGACTGTAGAGTTTGGCTCCAAAACTCGCCTGAGCGTTTTCAAATATCTGATTGGCTGAGAGCCCTACATCTGTCGGGAGACCTTTTTCTCTGGCTTCACGAGCAATGGCTTCTTCGGTAGTAACTGGTGGCTCCTTCAAAGTAAAGTCTCTCACGGTATGACGATCACTCTCCACTACCAATTTATACTGTCCATCGGCTATCCCCCATTTCAAGAGATTATCATCATGCACAAAAGCACCGTCGGTACACGGCGCTACCGCAGTATAGAGAGGGTCGAGCTCAAAGTTTTCACTTTCATAGAGCTCTATATGTACATCTGTATCGCAGCTACCTGTGAGTGTCAGTTGATTTTCCTCAGACTGAAGATCCCAACGCACATCTGCCTTTGCAGGTGAAGCGAAGGCGAGTAGACCAAGAGCAATGATAAGGGCTTTTGTATAGTGCATATTTTAGCGATCAGATTCTACATACATACGGTTAACACCTATCTGAGCAGAAGTCACTGGGGTATTGGCACCATTACTTATCACCGCATGTGCTGACATCATAGTGGTGTTGACTGGAAGATCTGTAGCGGTAGATGAGTTGATGATTTCTGCTCCTGTGTTTAAGTTTACCAGACGATAATAGACAGTAGTGTCATTGGGCTTGGCATAGATATAAGCATCGTACCCCTGGTTGGCCGCAAGGGCCGGCTGACCAGCAATAACATCTTTTGTAGCTGAACCTGCGGCGTCATTGTGCATAAAGGTAATAGCAGTATCTCCAGCGTCTATACCAAAGCCTACGCTGTTTGCATCAAGAGAAGGGTTGGCAGTTACTACCGCCGTGCTGTTTGGTATAAGACCCACAAAGAGGCGATCCCCAGCTGTCCAAGCAGTGGTACCAAAGCGACAGAAGAAGAAAAATCCTCCCTGGCCAGCCACTGATCCTCGAAAAAACATGTTTTCGGTGCTACGCTGACCCACCTGCTGGTTGGTAGTCGTCACCACTGTAGCCCACTGACCACGCTTCATAGCGGTATAGAAGTTCGTAGCGGTAGGAAGAGCAGTCGTATAGGTACCTGCTCCAGCACCAGCCGTACCCTGCCAGACTCCAGCCGTAGCGGTGGTTGGAGTCCACATGACCGTGTTATTACCCCATAAAGCAGCTTGAAAAGGCGTATCCACTCCTGCTGGCCCGATCCATTTTGGAACCACACGTCCTGCGATATTTTTGCTGTAGATATGGAGATTACTGCCACTAGGGGCACTTGGCTCATTGGTAATGGCGTTCATGGTGATACCCGTATCTGTACCTGGAAGCGTCAGGTCATTGGTAGTCTTATCCCAGACAAAGTCTGCGTCTCCACCAAAAGAACCCGCGTCATTGAACTGAATCTGGGTAGTAGATCCTCCAGGAGCGCCCGAACCACGACAGTCTGTCCAGGCCGTGTCCTCAAAACAACGAAACTTATTGGTGCTGTTGTTGTAGTACATCTTACCTTCAGTACCAGCTGGGTCTCCAGCATCACTTTTGACATCAAGTCCGAGAAGGTCGGGGGTAGTAGAGCCAACGCCTCCTGCTCCCACCTGGACGGTACCAGTAGTGGCTGTTCCAGCTACTGCCAGGGTAATACCACCTGTACCAGACTGAAAAGTAGAGGTAGAAGTGGTATTGGTAGAACCAAAGACAACTGTCTTAGCAGCGGCTCCTGTACCAATACTAATAGTCTCTGCTGAACCATCATCTCCGATATTGATAGCTCCCGTAGTACCAGAGTTGATACCGATAGCGACAGCAGCAGCCGAAGTAAGGGTAGAGAGAGTAGTAGTGCCAGTAATGGTGACAGCATCATTGAGATTGATGATACCCGCACCAGCAGCTACTACATCAAGGCTTTCTCCAGAAGCGGTGGTGATATCCGTAGTGGCGCCAGAAAAAGTCACTCCGGTAGAACCAATTGTTTTGTTGGTAAGAATCTCTGTGCCTGCGAGTGTAGCCAGCGTACCCGTAGTCGGAAGCGTGAGAGCTGTCGCAGCTGCTGTAGTAAAGGCTACGTCATTGGTACCAGAGGTAGAGAAAGCACCACCAAAAGATATCGTCTTACCGGCCGGTACCGTGAGGGTTCCGGTGGTATTGGTGACGGTCAGTCCGCCGACTTTTTCGGCATTCATTGCGTAGGGCGTTGCGGTAAAACGTACACGCGGAGACATTTCTCCATCACTATTGAAGTTGATACCAAGATAGATATTATCGGTGTTGAAATCTACTGACCCAGGAAGGCTGGTCGTATCACCGAGATTGGTCTGAAAAATACCGTCAGTGACTGTGATGGATTTCGTCTCGGTCCACACAGCACTCCCTCCGCTGGCTACGGTGTAAATACTAAACGTAAATGAATATGAGCCATTGGCTACATTGGTACCGACGGTTTTGGCAACCACCTTACCCTGAAAATTGATCTGGCGGTTGATGCCGGTGGCTGCTTCTGCCAAAGATGAGCTCATGCCAAAAATTCCAATCACCAAAAAGACAAAAACAAACGCCAAAGAGAGGGTTCGAGAACCTCCCTTAACTAATGGCTTATTTACAATGTTTTTTTGTTTGTTTTTGAGGCGCATAGCCTGCAAAGCAACTTAATAGTTTCCTAAAGAAACAAAAAGTGACCCCGGTTTCCCGGGATCACCTCTTTTTGAATCTCTATTAACTCCATTATAGCAGAAAAAAAGCTTTATTGCAAGCCTTCTTACTGATTTTCTTGCTGCTTCTGGCGTTCCTCCTGACTGAGAATTTTAAACGTTTTTTGCATCTGCAAAATTTGTCCTTCTGCCTCATCTTTTTCTGCCGTCGCAGTGTATGAAATACTCACCAAAAAGGCCTCTTGGAAAAAATAGACTGTCTTCTCATATGGATCTGAGACTTTGCTAAAAAGATGGCTTTCTCGGTCACCATTTTCTATTTTTTTCTGGAGATACTCCCTATCTTGCTTGCGGAGCTCATATCCTGGCGAAGACTCAAAGGTCTGTTCTGGACGATCCTCTACGGTGAGGGCGACTTTTTCATTATTACTCGCTGTCCCCACAAAAAATGCTGTCTCTTTGACAGGGCCATTTTCTGGCGCAGTCTTACTTCTCAATCCAAAACTTCTTGGCATATCCACTCTGAAGTAATTCCCTGTGTATACCTCAGTACCACTTTTTACCTCCTCTGCTTTTTCTTTGGCAACCCCGGTACCTACCGTGCCCACAGCCTCACCTTGTATCCAAAACCAAACCCATAGTCCACCTCCCAAAAGAGCGAGCAACAGCACGCTATATACTATATTTTTTACCTTCATAGAGCCTTTATTTTTGTTTTTTACTCAGAGTCTTCCTCAGCTTTTTCCAAGACCATTTCTTTGTTTTTGCAAGGATTACCACTACGAGCAGCACCATACCTATACCTACACTTGGCACAGGAAGATACCAATATTTTTCAATCTTTTTTTCATAACTTTCTTTGCCGTCATAACGATACTCAAGCAAAACCGTATAGCGCCCTGGCATCCAAGCAAGTCCTAATGATGAAAAATCTTCATGAAACTTACGTGTGGCCTTGGGAAGAATCATAGACGATTCTTCATTGAGT
Source organism: uncultured Bdellovibrionales bacterium (assembly GCA_964385005.1). Taxonomy (GTDB): domain Bacteria; phylum Patescibacteriota; class Minisyncoccia; order Moranbacterales; family UBA1568; genus UBA1568. The sequence continues at coordinate 14,695 of CAYLMF010000009.1, forward strand.
ATCGTCTTTTCCACTGTCCTCCCAAGTGGATCAGTCACGCGTATGGAGCCTCTTGGCACTACGTGTGTATTGCCATCATTCGTAAAACGAATACTGGTTGTTTTTGGTAAGAAAAATGCATTTTTTGGATAGGAAAATTCATCAAGCTTGAGAGAAAAAATTTCCCCTCCTACTTTGCGCATATAAATAAGTGATGAAAATACCTGACGCACGGCAATGTATGGGTCACCTTCACCTGCTTCATTGGGAGTGCTATTTTCAAAAAGTAAGGCTCCATAATGCCCTCCTGGAGCCAATTTTCCACTATTGGTGACCATGACTGTCAGCTTTGTTTTTGAGGCTGGCGGCACAAGAATTTCACTGACTGGGATAGACAACCAACTTGCGACATCGTAGTCCCGAGGATCGCCCGTCCCCAAAAAGGCCACTCCGCCACTTTCATCGAGCGTGCCAAAGTCTACCGCCTTGAGAAGAAAACTCTGGGCAATGTCGGCTGTGTTTTCAAGCTCAATCGTAATAGGTATTTCTACTTGTTCTTCAAGAATAACTTCTTGGAGTGCTGGTTCTATGGTAATTTTTTGCAAATTCTTTTGCTCAAACACTGTATCCTCCAAAGCAAAAGAGGGCTTTCCGCAAAGCCCCCAGTAAATAATTGATCCAACAATAAAGCTCTTCCTCCAAAACACCTTCATTATTTTTTGCTTTTCATTTTACCGAATACTCCGCCAAGCATTGAGCGTAAACCAAGACCGATAAAGAGAAGGACAATCAAACCACCACCAATAATGCGCCATGGGATTACCCAAAAACTCACTTCTCCTTCAAGTGGCACGTCATGGGTACCGTCGTCATAGATCATGAGAAGCTTGGCGGTGTAGTGACCAAAACGAAGCTTAGAAGCATCCTTGAAGTCCCAGGTGAGCTCCATAACGGTATTCCCTTCTGCATCCTTTACTTCTTTATCATCTACTATCTTTGGTACATACTTGGGAAAACCTTCTGCCCACCCTGCTTCAAAAGCACGCTTGGATGAAGGAAGGATATTACCCTTTTCCTTGTTGACCTCTATAAGCGCTATGTCTTTTTCGTCACCCTTATCAATGTAGATATTTCCACGCGGGGCAGCATGGACATTGCCCTGGTTTTTGAGAGTAATACTAAAGGTAGTTGGCAAAAATTCGTACACGCTTTTATCGAGAGAAAACTTTTCAAGCGTAATTTCTTTTTTGGCTCCAGGTACGTCTACATCGAGGAGAGCAAGAATAGCAGTACCACCATTTAGGGCTGTACGACGCTCTTCTGGGCTCAAGTTTTCATTGGCACGAGAGAACACAAAAGCGTAGTAGTAGCCAAAAGAAGCTTCTTTTGGAGGAGTAATCGTAGCCTGGATTGTCTTCCATTCTCCTGGTGCTACCGTAAAGGTATCTTCGCTAAATTTTACCCACTTCAAGAATTCATCAGTTGGCTCTGCCTCCATCAAAGCAGGCTTGCCACTCTCTTCATAGGCCTCAAACTTCATGAGGGTGACCTTGAGGGTTTCCTCTCCGGTACCCGTATTACGCAGTTTGATATCTGTCGTCACTGGCACGCCTGGAGTGGTCTTCATCAAGATAGGTAATGGTGAAGTCAAAAGTGAAAGACCGCTTGACTGTGCACGTGAAACTACTGGTAGAAAAAGTCCCAATACAATAAACAAACTGAGTAGCTTTGTGGAGATACGTCCCATAGCAAGAAGTTATTTTTTACTACTCTTAGTATATCATAAAATACCCTTTCGGTAACAAAAAACCCTCCCCTAAGGGAGGGTTTTGTTTTGATTTCTTTTGTGAAACTAGAAGCGGCCCGCGGCTACTACGGTCAAGGTATCTGTGTAGTCGTTGGCAGCAGCCTGAACAGCTGTAATCTTGGCGCGTTCTGTCAGTGTCAGCACATCACCAGCTGTAGTACCGTTAGCGGCACCGATAGGCTGAAAAGTGGTCGAGAGGGTACCTCCAGAAGTAGAGTTTGCTCCAGCGTACTCAGCTCCGTAGTTAGAAGCCTGAGAAACTGTACCGGTACCTGTGCCACTGTCTGTCGTGATATCTACATCAAGCACATAGCCTGTCGTAGAAGCAAGGTCTGTCGGAGTGTTGTCTACCGTACCAGCTGTGGCAATAGAGGCGCCTGTACCAGCTGAGTTGAGCCCTGCGTTAGCACTCTTGACCCAAGCTACCCATCCAGAAGCCGCGTTGGTAGAGATAGTCATCGTGCGACCAGTGGTAGAGGTAGTGGTGGTAGAGAGGTTGCTTGAAAAGGTGTCTGTGTTGCCACTTAAGCTAAAGCTGAATGTTGGAGGCACAGTAGCTGTAACCACGATCTGATCATTGGAAACAATAGAAAGAGAATAGCTTGCTGAATCAATCGTGGCTGGGCCAGTTGCTTGGGTAGTAATCGTACCCACCTTGTCGTCACCGGCGGTAGAGGTAGTGAGCGTAGAAGTACCTGTGAAGTTGAAACAGTAAAGGGTAGCCACTGTAAGATCAGTACTTGGGAACGTCACATCTTGACCAGATACTGCAGTAGCTGTAGCGATGCCAGGCCAGGCTGACGCACCAGAAGGAAGGTTGGTAGTGGTTACTGTCCAGTTACCAGCTGTGCCGCTTACCGTAAAGCCTGTTGGAAAGGTTACTTTGACAGTAGTTTCGGTACCTACAGTAGTTGGCTGAGCACAAACCGTACCGCCAGTAGTGGTAGAGGCAGCTAGACGATCAAGCCTGACATACCCTATCTGGAGGTTTGCAGCTTCCGAGGTGCTAATAAAAAGAAACGGCAAGGCCAAAAGAAAAAGAAACGAGAGCAGATGAAGAGCGCTTAAACGACTCTGGATTCTTTGTTTTGTCTGTAGTGACATAAATCAAATGAGGTTATTTATTTTTATACAAAATGCTTCTTATAAAAGCTTTTTTATTTACTCCAAGTATACACCAATGCAAGAATTCCGGTCAATGCAAATTCAGAAACTGGCAGAGGTAATGACCGTGAGTACTTCCTGATAATCGCTCGCAGCGGGGGTCACCGCTGTAGCCTTGGCTTTAAGCTGAAAAGAGCCTCTCCCACTGGCTACTGGAGTAGATGCTGTAAAAATCTCACGGATAGTAGTATCACTCACTGCCACATTGTCTGAAGTAAGGTTGTAGGCAGGTACAAGTGTAAATGGTCCGCCAGCTGATTGGGTAGCACTCACTCCCTGTACACCAAAGCCTTCCTGTAGAGCTGCTAAATTTCCAGATACCGCGCCAATAGTATAGCCTGCTCGGGTACTCGCCAGACCGTTGTTAGACCCCTTGATGTATACCCGGCCTCCATTTTCGGCATTCGTATCAAAATCTACCCATATTCTCTGTGGGCTATTGGTGACTACACCAGGAGAGAGATTCCCTAGATTAGTGGTAAAAGGGGCTGCCGTCTCCGTATCGGTAGCAGAAACATCGATATCGAAGCTAAGCTTTGGACCTACCGTTGCCTGAGTGGCTACTGGACCATAGTCAGTCTCTGTTTTGCTCCCCTGCATAGCCTTAACCTTGACCTTGTAGGTTGTATTGGCAGTCAAACCAATGATAAGCGTCCCACTTACCCCACCCCAAGCAGTGTATGTCTGGTAATCCTCAATTCCAAGAGTAGCCCCAACGGTACTATCACTCTGGACATACTGTGTCGTGACAAAGTTATCACTACTAATCGCAATAGCATAGACCGCATCACTTGGATTTTCTCCTGCTACCAGCGTCACCAAAAGCTTATTGTAGTAATTTGCGGGATTGGTAAAACTAGGCGCACTTGGTACATTGGCTTGATTCGTAAACACCATACCAGAGCCCAGATCATAGGTAGTACTTGTCAATTTACCCCCGCTTTGCTCACCGGTAATAGCTGTCATGCCATAGGTTGTAGACGTACTACTTCCCCCACCACTTCCAAAGCCAAAGTCTTTGAGTTCATAGGTGGTACTTGCAGGTAAAGCAAGAAAAATAAAGACTGGAAAAATCTTTATCCATACCTTCTTCTTTGTCTTCCAAAAAAGACGCATATTTTATTCTTTGCCGAAGATAATAGTCACAGTAGCTGTCTGAGTTTCTGCATCGCTCGAGAGAGCCTCCTTGTAGACAATGCTTGGGTACGTAGCCTTAAGTACACTTACTACAGCCTCACCTGCCTCTTGGTTGCCTTTTTTTGCGTACACGGTTGTCCCGGTAAAATCACCTTTTGTATTACCAATAGTGACTTTACTAAATCCCTTACCCTTGAGCGTTTCGGCCGTAGTAGAGGCTACTCCTTTAGCGCCACCCCCATTCATAACGATGATATCAAGAGTCTGGGCCTTCTTGAGAACCTCATCCGTAACCGTATTTTTTTCAGTTTCTTTTGTTGTCTCAGGCGCACCTTCTGTAATCTCTGCCTGCTCCTCTGGCATAGCCTCTGCTACCGGCAAGCCGCTGATTGAAGGCGATTGGCTCTCAGCAGACTGCTGCTGCCAGAGACTATACGTACCAAAGCCAGCTCCAGCCAAGCCAAGCATAACCACTGCGATAAGCCCCCCAAGCAAAAACGCCCCCAGTACATGCTCCTTGTGGGATTTCTTTTTTGCTTTAGGCTCCTCGGCTACCACTATTTCTTCTTCTGGTATTGCTTCTTTTTTTATTTTTTTTGAGAACATGGTACTAAAAATAGGTAATTAATCTTCAAACTTCTTCCAGGCAAAATAGAGAATCGTCACCAGCGCTACTCCAAGGACAAGTAGCCGGAGAATATCGTTCATATCGCTCCAATAAGAAAGAGAACCGATAATTAAAGCTAAGACACCTGCCAAAGAGAGCGCTTGCGCGATAAGACTTGAGCCTGGCACAAAAAGTGATCCCACCAACAAGAAGAGTCCCACTACCACAAAGACCACAAAGACATTGCGACTATACATACTTGTAGCGGTATCAAACTCCTTGCTACAAGTGAAGTTATTATTACAATATGCTTCCTGCTTAGCGATACCTTCGCCCATTGCTTCATTCCACTGGCCGCCATTATCTACACATACTTGCTTATCCGCGTACACCTGGTTCATTTGCTCAGCTTTGCAAAACTGATCATACTCTGGCTCTGGATAGGCTACCTGGATAGCATATGTAACAAAAAGATTCACCAAAATGACAATCCCAAAAAGTACCGCATACCGTATCAATGTGCCTTGTTTTTTAGGAGTAACTGCTTCTTTTTTTGTTTCCTCTTTTGTTTCCTCTTGCATAAGAAAAAGTATTATTATTTGCTCTTAGTATATCACAAAGAAGTGATTTAAAAGACTTCTGGGCTCAAAAAAAGAGGCTTTATGCCTCTTTTGTCTTATCTACTTTTTCTTTGTTTTTTTGTCACGTATCGCCTTGGCAACTGCTGGCATCACTGCTTTATCAAAGACACCTGGAATAATCAGATCTGGCTTTGGATTTTTGACTACAGCGGCGAGATTCTTGGCTGCCTGCACCAGCATTTCATCGGTAATAGCTCGGACATTGTTGTCGAGTGCTCCGCGGAAAATTCCCGGAAAGCCCAGAGCATTATTGATTTGATTGGCATAATCAGAACGTCCCGTAGCTACCACATAGGCGCCACCGGCCTTGGCCACATCTGGCATAATCTCTGGTACCGGATTAGCGAGGGCAAAGACTATGGCTTTTTGATTCATCTTAGCAATATCTTCTCGATTCAAGAGATTTGGCTGTGAAACACCGATAAATACATCCGCTCCCACAATCACCTCCTTGAGACTCCCCTCAAAATTTTCTTTGTTGGTATAGGTAAGAAGTGCTTTTTTAGACTCGGTCAAATTTTTACGCTTACCACTTATCACGCCTTCGCTATCAATCACAAAGATATGCTCTACACCGTAGAGAGCTATGAGGTGCGCGACCGCCTGTCCAGCTGCACCAGCTCCACTTATCACTACACGGACTTTTTCTTTTTTCTTGGAAGTAACCTTGAGGGCATTGATAAGACCGGCGAGCACTACCAAAGCCGTCCCGTGTTGATCGTCATGCAAGACCGGGATAGACAGTTCTTTTTGTAAGGCTTTTTCAATAGCAAAACACTGCGGTGCTGCTATATCTTCAAGATTGATGCCTCCAAAAGTAGGTGCGAGATTCTTCACGGTAGCAATTATCAGAGCTGGATCCTGTGAAGCAAGTACTATCGGAAAGGCATCGATACCGCCAAGCTCTTTGAAAAGCACCGCTTTGCCTTCCATGACCGGCATAGCTGCCTCTGGTCCAATATTGCCAAGACCCAAGACAGCAGAACCGTCAGAAATGACCGCTACGGTGTTTTTGCGAATGGTATATATATCTGCCAAGCGCTTATCCTGAGCGATAGCCATCGATACCGCCCCTACTCCTGGCGTATAGACCAAACTCAAGTCTCTACGATTCTTTACACGGAGCTTTGGATTGACTGCGATTTTCCCCCGGTGCTCCGCATGGAGCAAAAGAGCCTCTTCTTGGAGGCTCTTTACCGGCTTTGGAGAATTCTTTTTTACTGTCTTCTTTGCAGCCATAGGGTATTATTTTTCTTTTTTCTTATCAATACGGTCAAGCTTGAGTACATGTACGAGCTGGTACACTACAAAGGCCGTGGCCAAAAGAGTAATGATAGAAGAGATAATCAGACCATATCCCACTGCTACCTCTGGCTGCTCAACTACTTTATTTTCAGGTACGATAATCCATTTCAAGCTATTGAGGTCAATACCACGAGTCATGAGGGCTACAATTGGAGCGATAAGTTGGTCAACAATCACCTTTACAGAAGCTCCTGCAGCAGTACCAATGGCCAAACCGACAGCTAGACCCACTACCCCTTGTTCGCGAACAAAATCCAAAAATCCCGATGTATGCTTTGACATATAAAACACGTACTAAAAAATTATTCTATGCTTAGTATAAACCCTCCCGTACCACTGTCAACGATTTTGACTCTTACTTTTCCTTGACGAAGCCACGAAATACTCTTTTTATCTGCTACAATAAAAGGGTAATTCTTAGCTTTGTAAACATATGTCTAAAGGAATTGGCCTCATAGGGCTACTCGTTATTATCGGGCTTGGAGCATACTTCTACACCAACCAGGCAACCAAAGAAACAGCCGAGGGGGGTGCTATGGAGGCTCTCGATAAAGCCAAAGAGGTCAAAACTGCCGTCGAAGAAAAAGGCATGGTCTCTTCTATCAAAGATGCTATGGGACTCGGTATGGCTATGAAGTGTACCTACACCATGGACGAGGCAGACAAAAGTATGCAGTCAGACGTTCTTGTAGACGGTGAGAAGTTCCGTGCTACCACCACGGTAAATGGTATCAAGAGCTACGTCCTCTCAGATGGCGCTGACCAATACATGTGGACCGACAAAGACACCAAGGGATTCAAGATGAGCAAGGCCTGTCTAGAAGATCTTAAAAACAAGTTCCCTACTCCTGACAACAACCAAACCACTGTACCAAAAATAGAGGATGCTCAGGCCGCTCTCGATATGGCCAAGAATGTGCAGTGTAACCCCATAGAAAGTGTAGACCTCACGGTACCAAAAGACATTACCTTCACCGATCAGTGCGCCATGATGAAAGACTCCATGAAAGCTATGGAACAAATGAAAGACAAAATGCCGGCTGGAATGAGTGTTCCCGGCATGCCTCAAGAGTAATGATACGATAAGCTCAAAAAACCACCCTAGCCAGGGTGGTTTTTTCTATGGAAACCTGTGAAATTATTCTAGGTGAAGCTTGTAGCTTGCAATAATTTTTTCTCGATAATCCGCCTGAGCTCCTGCGAGATTGGTGGCAGTAATCAGCATTACTAGATTGTCTTTGCGTAAGTAGAGCTGCTCTGTTGGATTCTTACCACTATCGATCCCTCTTTTACTCACTGAAAACAATGCTTCATCTCCAACTCCAGACTGCTCATCCTGAATAAAATACACCTCGTCACCAAACTTGGCTCCATCGCGAACATTACTCATATCCATTTTGGCTGCCTCTACCGTCTTAAACTCGCGGTACTCAAAAATCACACTCAGTCCCATCCCGCTATCTGTCTCATTATAATCACATGAGTATAACTTGCCACCATCACCCAAAGAGGTCACGGTACCTTCATCTGTATCGGTCATAGGCACGCCCCATAGTGTAGCGAGCTCACTCAAAGTATACAAAGAGCAATCTACTGGGCTCCCTATTGCCTGACTCACTAGCTTAGGGTTAGCTGGTACTGCCGCATCCGAAGCTACCTGCTCCTGATCTATGGGCATAGTTATATCGGTAACAGCATTCTTGGCGCCATCATCACTTCGCATAAAAAAGACTCCCCCAGCAATAACTACTACTGCCACAATGGCGAGTACACCTATTTTTGCTTGCATAATTTATAAAATAAATACTTTTTACTTTCTTTAGTATAAAACATCTCAAAAAAAAGAAAAATGAACCCATGGTCAACAATCTCTACTTTTCTTTCTATACATAAATAATAACTCCTTACTAAGCCCCCCCCTCCAATTCTCAGCGCTTCGTGCCCCCTCCAACGGACAAACAGGTGTTTTCCGACCCTTTTCCCGTTCGAATCCCATCATACCACAAAACAAAAAATCTTCTCACCATAAAGGTGAGAAGATTTTGTTATGCGGTGTTTGTTGGACAAAGTTCGAAACTATTTCGAGCAAAATCCAAATGATTA
>CAYLMF010000010.1:0-8327 GCA_964385005.1 uncultured Bdellovibrionales bacterium
CTCTTGTAAGACTTCTTACACACTGAAGCGCTCCCACTAAACGGGGCGCTTTTTTGTTTTCACAGTAAGGGTATTTTTATTGACTTTTTGGCATTTTCTCTGTATGATAAGATATTTCATAGACTGACTCACGCCTTCCATGAAGCATCCGAAAACCTTCTTCTTTGGACTTTTTTTCCTTCTCTGCCTTATAGGAGCGGGTGCTTTTGTCATCTTTTTTCTCTTTTTTGTTCCTTCGGTCCATGATTTCGAAAGTATCAAACGCGGGGAGACTTCCCTCCTCTACGACCGCACCGGGGAGCATATCCTCTACCAGATTCATGGTGAAGAAAACCGCAAGCCCCTTAGTCATGACGAAATTCCCAATGTTGCTCGTCTCGCTACTATTGCCATTGAAGATGAGAATTTTTACAACCATGGTGGCGTTGACCCTCGAGCCATCTTTCGTGCTCTACGAGTCAATATTCGTGAAGGCGGCTTTGAACAAGGAGCCTCTACCCTCACACAACAGCTTGCCAGAAGTGTGGTCCTCTCTCGAGAAAAAACTATCGAACGTAAGGTCATTGAAGCTCTCCTTGCTATCAAAATTGACTTTTTTCTGACCAAAGAAGAAATCCTTGATCGCTATCTCAATCAGGTGCCTTATGGCTCAAACTCATACGGTATAGAAGCTGCTGCTGAGACTTTTTTTGACAAAAAAGCCAAGGACCTCACTCTCGGAGAAGTCACCCTGCTTGCTGCCCTACCCAATGCGCCTACCCTGTATTCACCGTACGGCAACAACACCAACGCCCTTGTGAAACGCCAGCAAATTATAATTGAGAAGCTTCTCCGTAACGGCTGGATTACCAAGACACAGGCAGCTGATGCCATTAAAGAAAACGCCCTCCAGAACGTCATTCCTTTGAAGCGTTCCATTGCTGCTCCTCACTTTGTCTTTGCTGTCTTAGAGGAGGTTGAAGCGGAGTATGGGCGAGACATACTTGAATATGAAGGTATGCACATCTACACCACACTCGATTGGGAGGCCCAACAAAAAGCCGAAGAAGTCATCAAAAGAGGTGCGGAATTTAATGCAAAATGGGGAGCAAGTAACGAGGCTCTTGTGGCCCTTGATGCAGAAAAGAGCGAGATATTGGCTATGGTTGGCTCTAAAGACTACTTCAGTAAAGAAATCGACGGAAAAGTGAACGTTGCCACCTCACCACGTCAGCCAGGCTCCTCCTTCAAGCCACTCGTCTACGCTACCGCCTTTGAGAAGGGCTACCAACCAGAGACCATGCTCTTTGATCTCCCTATGAACTTTGGTCCAGATGGTCAGGGCACTGAGTACGAACCTCAAAACTACGATGGTCGTACCCATGGACTCATCTCTATGCGTCAGTCTCTTTCTAACTCACTCAATATTCCAGCAGTTCAGACACAATACCTTGCTGGTATCGATAATACTCTAGAACAAGTCAAAAAAATGGGCCTCCATTCTCTTGGTGATCCTAATCGCTATGGTCTCTCACTCGTCCTAGGGAGCGGTGAAGCTACCTTACTACAAATGGCCAATGCCTATGCTGTATTTAGCCAAGAGGGTATATACCAAAAAGCTACTGGCATCCTCCGAGTAGAAGACCGCGATCACAAAATTATCAGTGAACATACTCCCACTGGCGAACGGGTTCTCAGTACAGAGACGGCCCGCAAGATTAGTTCTATTCTCTCTGACAACAAAGCTCGTTCTATGGTGTTTGGCACCAATACCCCGCTTGCCTTTCCGAATGGTGGTGTAGCTGCTAAAACGGGCACTACTCAAGAATTTCGTGATGCCTGGACTATCGGCTTCACCAAAAAAGTTGCCCTCGGTGTCTGGGTAGGCAACAATGACAATACCACCATGCGAGAAGGTGCTGATGGTGTGTTTGTGGCTGCGCCTATCTGGCGAAGTTACATGGACTACCTCGTCACCCGCTTTCCCCCTGCTAGTTTTACTGAATACCAAAAGGTTGAAAGTGAGAAACCCTTACTGACGGGTAAAATGCCTTTTCAATACCAAGTATTTGAATCAGAGCCACAAAACAGCAAAGAGCGCCGGGCACGTAAAAAAGAAATCAAGCGCATCTCCAGTGATCTTCACAGCATCCTCTACTATGTCAATCGTGATGACCCGCTCGGTCCAACCGAACCAGACAAAAGCGACCCTATGCTTGGTCGCTTTGAGGCAGCTCTAAATAATAAAGAGGGCTTAAACCTGAGTAATGCCGTCCCCGCCAAGAAGCCCTAGTCTTTGACCTGAGCAGCGTAGTAGTCGACATCGTCTATCCAGCCCTGGACACTCTCCGGGCTGTGCCCATCACAGCTATAGCCACACTTCCAAACCACAAGGTCTTCTGTGGTATCTCGTTTATATTCATGAATAAGCGTGTCGAGGCGCTTAGAAATCACCGCTACCGCTTCTTTTTTACTTCCAAAACAACCATGTCCCATGGCCATCCCACGGCTCCCCTCTCCTCGATATCCCCAATAGTTATAACAATCCTCTCCGTTCTCAGTCACTGGTACACGCTTGCCCCAATTACTTTCTTTCTTGGCAATACCCACGAGATACGCTACGGTTTCACGATCACGGGTACCCATATACGGAATCATTTTTTCTATTGGATACCCCTCTACCATTTTTTCTACATCACGTTCCAAGCGAAATTGTTCAGGAGAAATAATTTTGGCTGGCTGCTCCATCGCCTGCACACTGCTCGATGCTCCTAAAAAAAGGCCTGTCAAAAGAAGACAAAGTCCAAGGAAAACACCATAAAAAATATCCGAAGAAATCCGGATATTCTGGATATCAGGAATCAGCGAAAGATAGTCATTAAGATTTTTTGCTTTTTGTTTTTTGACTGACATATATACCTAAAAATGGCTCTATAAAAGAAAAAACGCGTGCCCAGTTAAGCTTTGGAGCACCCGTTTTTATCTCTTTGTACTTCTATTATAGCATTTTTAAGCCCTAAAAGCAAGCCCCTCTCCCTACTTGAGACCAATAGAGGCCAAGAAGTTTTTACGTGCGGGCCCGTGAAGCTCTCTCGCTTCTCCTGGTTTGAGTTTACCTAAATGAAGACCCATGATGCGAATGCGTGTTAGTTGTGTCACTGTGTATCCAAGTGAAAGAAGCATGCGACGCACCTCATGTTTCTTACCTTCCGTCAAAACGATATCTATAGTCTTCGTACTAATAAGAGTCACCTTCTTAGCGGTGAGCTTCTCTCCTTCGTCGATAATCCCCTCTGTCAACACATTTAGTTTTCGAGGATCTTTGATTTCTTCTTTAACCGATACGAGGTATTCTTTTTCGTGTTCAAAGCGAGGATGAAGCAAGCGTTCTGTGACTCGCCCATCATCTGTCAGTAATATCAAACCTTCTGAGTCCTTGTCTAGACGCCCGACAGGAAAACACCCTTTATAACCTGATACCATCTCAATAGAACGCTCTCCATGCTGAGGCGAATGACTAATAATCCGGCGTGGCTTGTAGTACAAGACATACTGATAATCTTTTTGGGTCACACCTTTTTGAATCTGGACCTTATCTTGTGATGAAGTTACCTTGTCTCCAAGAGCTGCTCGTCTACCGTTGAGCGTGACTTGTCCATCCAAAATAAGCTTATCTGCGCCTCTGCGCGTCGCTAAACCCTGAAGCGCTAAGAAGCGATTCAGACGAATAGGATATTCAAATTTTGTGAGGTGTGGCTGTGACATAGAAATACAACTGTAACAGAAATTAAGTTTTCTGTCAATATTTCACCCCTCGTTTTTGCTATTTCTTAGCCGTTTTTTTCTCCTGACATTTAGCACAGAGACATCCTCCCTTTTGGATGTACTCACTCGTAAAGTAATCCTCACCATAATCATAGGTCAATTCTTCTCCTGGCTTGATACTGCGCTTGGCCTCTATAAAGATACGGCCACGATCATTGACCGCCTCACAGTTTGGGCGACAGCTATGATTAGCATAACGAGCAGTATTCCAGCGCGGGCTCCCGTCGATATCAATTTTTTTGTTGACGTTAAAGATATACTTATTGGTATTTTCACTCGATACAGGAATCCGATTACCTATATACTCAATAATTCTGGTACCCTTGGCAATAGCCAAATCTGTGTACAATCCCAACCCTGCACTAGAGCGCTTCGCCTTAAGTCCAGGAATCGCATGATTATCTGGATGATTCTTCTCTGCTGTTTTTTTCATTTCTTTCATACTCATTACTTTAAGCTTCAAAAAAAGACTCTATTGAGCCTCTTTTTACTTATTACATTCTAAACTCCTCAAAACAAGTCTTCCGCTACACGGGCTTCACAAGTTTTTCGAAGCTTTACGTCTTTTATTTTAGCACACATTTCTGCATCCTGTGTACGGACTGCTTCTTCTTTATAGCAAAAATCTTTTTCGCTTATACCAACGTTTTCACAATCCTTATCCTGATACGTCGGTGTTTCCAGTCCGCATAAGACCCGACAATACCTAAGCACCTCTGGCTCAGTGTAGGCGCTACATTCATCTTCACAGTCAGCGGTACTGATACTCGCTTGAGTTTTTGGCTCTGCTTCAGATGAAGTCGTAGGCAACGGTCTTGTCTCTTCTAATTCTTGAGACTGAGCTTCTTCTCCTGCTGGCGTAGCTACCTCTTCTTGAGGATCGACTGTTTCGCTACTTTCTTGACGTACAGCCGGTGCCTCGGCATGGTGCTGTTGCCAAAAAAGGACTCCCCCCACTATGAGAAGAATCCCTCCTAAAACTATCCAAAATGTCCCACGGGTACGCTTCATAAATTCTCTTAGTAGCGCTTATCTAAGCTAATACCTGAGTAATAATGGCGGAGGATACTTAGATAGTCCTTACCTCCATCACGAGCCATACGTACAGCTCCATTGGCAGAGAGTCCCACCATATGGTTACCTCGGCTTGCTAGTTCACACTTGCTTAGATCCGGATTCTTACCATACGAATCACTCACCGATGAAAGCCATGGGTAAATAGTTGAAGTTTTCTTTTTGTCATCCACACACTTGTGGCCCCAGTGTCCATCTTCATAGCGACGTGTCTTACCATCAGTCCATGAACTATACGGTGTAAGAGCTACTTCACCATCATAAAAGACCAGGGTTCCACGACTTACCAAAGCTGCTGTTTTGATACGATCATGAGTTATTTCCCAATCATACCCATAGTATATCTGACTACCTGAAGTTGCATCTACCTTGAAGCCCTGAGCGGCATATTTTGTGCTCCATTGAATCTTCCAGTATCCATACGTACGGAAAATAGTGGTCATTACTTGATTGTACGACTCCGGTCCAGTCCCGGTAATTTCTCCCATACCCCAAACATAGTGCTCGAGAGGAAGCTTATTGATAACCCAAATACGATCACCATCTGCCTCAGGTGAATCATAGTGTCTCAAGCGGATAGAGCCACGAAAACGGTCAAAAGAAGAGCCTGGGCGACTGACATCAAACACTACAACATCTTTGTATTCGGAAGCCGCAGAGAAGCGTACCTCTTTAGAGAGAATAGCAATTTCTTGGTTATTACTTGAGTAGTAGACAATAAAACGCTTATCACCAAGATACTTCACACGCACTTTTGTTTCAGCAGGAATTTCTCCCTTGACCTTCCCATCATTATCTAAGACTCGGAAAGGTGTATTGGCACTAATACTAAATGAAGCCGTACGCAAATCTTGTGGAATGTAGTTAAAAATACCTACTGTGATTTCTGGTCCTAACGCAGATGATTCTTCTTTTGGCTCGTCAGGCAAAGCTACACGGCCATCCTTGATAGCCTGCTCGTAACGAAGATACCCCTGTTTGTTTTCTTCGGTCCCATACTCTTTATAAGCAGCGTAGCTATCTTTATCGTAGAGCACGTAGTTCACGTACGATGCATACGGCTTGGTTGCAAAGTACTCAGCCTTAAGGCTGGCGTAATTAGCGTAGTCTTCTGCTCGAGTTCTTAGGTGTGGGTATTTACTCGGACTCTTTCTGTATTTTTTAGCATCACTTTTTAGCTTCTTTAGAGCTTTTTTTTCTGCTTTTTTGTTTTCCCAAGGGTATTTACCCGCTAATTCACGGTATCGCAAGTATTTCTTGTAGTAGTCTCTTTTTTCGTATTTCAAGTACAGCTGATACTTCTGATACTTCTCAAAATCAGCACTCAAATCTGTACTTTCTGATGGTACAATTTCTTCTGGTGTTGGTTCTGGATCAGGAGCTGGTGCAGGATCAACCGGTGTTGGGTCTACTACTGGTGCTGGTTCTACGGGCTCTGTTGTAGGCGTTGGCTCGGTAGGTACTGGCTCCACAACTGGCTCTACCGGTGGAGTCACCGGATCGGCTGGAGGAACGACGGGGTCTGTCACTACGGGTGTTTCTACTACTGGTACTTCCTCTGTTGGCGGTACTTCTTGGGCCCGTACTACCGCTATTGAAAAAACAAACAAAAAAAGCAAAGACCCGAAAGTCATTGCTTGAGAAGATATTTTAAGATAAGACACTTTTGACATGAGTTTTTGTTTCTTTTAAGCCCATTATAGCACTCTTTAAGCCAAAAGTCAACGCTTCGTTGCTTGTCTATTTAGCCTGCTCTATGATTGCTGGCTGACTTTTGACCCGCAAACCAAGATCATATGCCTGCTTGGAGACAAGTGGGGCTCTCAAAAGAAAAAAGCTCGTTAAAAGTGATCCAAGTGCTGCTCCCAAAATAAGATAGAGGACTTCTTGGCGATTCATAAAGGTTATTCTCCAAATATTAGACACTTTCTAAGTCTAGCACCTCATCAATACGTACCTGTGCTACGAAATCAGTTACGTGAGAAACCATAATGAGTGTCCCTCTGTATTCATCAAGTGCTTCAGCGATAACTGGGATATGACGGAAGTTTATATGGTTGGTTGGCTCATCAAAGATCAGCACTGGCGGTTCAATAGCGTAAAGCTTAGCAAACATCAGAAGCCCTTTTTGGCCTTCAGAAAGGCTTTTTACCTTATTCTGGACCAGATTTGCCGGGAGTAAAAATTTCGCTGCGAGTTTATATACCAGCTCTTTATTTTTTTCTTTGATTGATTCCATGAGGGTATCAAAAACCGTGGCTTCAAAATCCAAAGTTGAAAAATCTTGACGGTAATACCCAATCTCAATACCTTCAGTAACTTCTACAACATCAGGATTTTTATTGGCCAGCGCTTCCAAAAAAGTTGTCTTTCCAATACCGTTCGGCCCCATGACCACTAAGTGCGTGTTGCGCTTAAGGATTATATTTACAGGCTTCAATACTGATTGACCCTTCTCCAAAATAGACACTGCTTTGATATGAACAATCGGCCCTGCGATATCAGGACAATCTATTTTAAAACTCGGTAACGTACGGTCCTCACGGCGGACATCTATTTTGTTTTCTTCTAACTCCTCGGCTAAGTCGCGCATACGCTTTGCGACAGCACGAAGCTTCCCTCCTTTATTCGCAAAAGTATTGGCCTGATCTTTCTTGTCTTTGATAGTCCTCTCCAAGCGCACGTTTTCACGTTCAGCTTTTTCTATACGCGCCTTAATTTCCTCTACTACATCATAGTAATTACCAGTATACTGTTCTATCTGATGGGTAAACACATCGAGGTACAGCACACCTTCTGTAAATGAATTCAAGAAATCAGCATCATGCGAAATAACCACACAGGTCTTTTCGTAGTTAACAAGAAAGGTCGTAAGATGCTCAATGCCAGCATAGTCCAAGTTATTTGTAGGCTCATCTAGAAGAAGAATATCTGGATTCTGAATCAAAGCGAAGGCAAGGAGTAGCCGCGCCTGCTGGCCACCTGAAAGCTCATGAATCTTTTTCTCACATGGCATCTCAAGGTGAACAATCTCCAAAACATCTTTGATGCGAGCTCGCAAATCATAGCGTGTTTCTGTAAAAGCCTCAGCAAAAAATTCTTCCAGTGTGTAGTCAAGCTTTTCACGATCCATAGTCTGACGTGCGATAGCAACCGTCGAACCACTCTCAAGAGAGACTCTGCCTGCCTCTGGCTTCATTTCACCTAAAATAAGCTTAAAAAGTGAGCTTTTGCCCGCACCATTCTGTCCCATGAGGGTAATTTTTGAACCTCGTCGCAACGAAAAACTGGCTTCATCTAGGATGGGCTTTCCATGGTCGTATTCAAAACTGACTCGATCAAAGCGTAAAACAACGTTATCTGCTGCCATAGTATTAGTATAAAAAAAGGCTCCTTCAAGAGCTTTGTAGAAGTAATCATGACAGAAAAAAGAGCTTCTGGCAAGCCCC
>CAYLMF010000010.1:8427-22681 GCA_964385005.1 uncultured Bdellovibrionales bacterium
GGCAAGCCCCTCTTCTTTTATTTAGCGATACTTTAGGTAGGCGGTAATAATCCTACTATCTGAGACATACTTACCTTTGACAAGCGCATCTGTAGCAAAAAGCTTAATATCTGCAATCTTTCGCTTTGATAACAGTGAATCAATAATAAAGTCTCTTTCTTTGTCCACTTCTTCATCTACAGAATGTGTCAGCTGATACGTGAAACGCGCAAGACCAAAACCTACATCTTTCGATGCTGCCCCTACCCACATCAACGGCTTGTCCTTGTCTACCTTTTTCTTTTTCACCCAGTACAAGGAACTTTCTAAATCAATCTCTCTCTCAATATTAGCCGCCCAAAATCGCACGTGGTGACGCATTCTTGGGCTTTTCCCTATTTGCTTTTGAAAACCATAATCCTGTTTTCTCCCAAATAAAAAGAGTGGGCTAAAGGGTGCCTTGGGATAACTCTTATTCCAAAAAAAGGCTCGGAACATTTTCCAGACTGTACGCGGCGTGATGGCATCCGCCTGACTCCAGTCTGCCTCAGAGAAAGCCTCCTTAAGAGCCTCTTCGCTCCCAAAGAGAATTATATTGACTGGATCTGCTAAGACACCATCCGGTGCATGGGTATAGCGTGGGATTTTTGAACGCCTCGTAAGAAGTACGAGAATATAGATAATTCTTGGTAGAAAAAAATACGCCAGTGTGAAATAAAGCCCAAAAAAACCGACCAAAAAAAGTATCTGCGTCTTTAGGCTAATAAAAAAGTACGACACCGCTAACCAGGCTATTGTTATTGAAAAAGTAGCGACGACAAAACGGATGATACTTGGGTTTTTGATAACTTCTTTTTGTTTCATACTATTGGCGCAACCCCCATGATGAAGCTTCTGGTAAGCGATATTTTTTAGTCAATGTAAATTGATAGACTCCGAAGAGAGTTGTTATACTCGTAGCCATCAATTTATACAGAGCCCACTGCTCAGGTGTCAAAAAACTCCGTACACATTCGTTTGAAAAAGCGAGGAGTAAGAATAGTATACCCCAACGTTTAGAAAGAATCATCCAACCACTATCTGATATAGCGAAAACTTCTTGAAAAAAAACTTTCAGCAAAATAATATCTTGCGCCAAAAAAATAAATATGGCTATACCAAAAACAAGATTGTACACTGTATCCTTTAAAATAAAAAAGAATGGGTCATGAAAGTAGAGGGTGAGTGCGCCAAAAATGACAACTGAGAGAGCTACAATAAGCGGGAAAAGAGCCAGTGTACGCCTTTTATAAAAAGCTAGACTGAGCGATGCAACGGTAAAGGCTACAAACCAACCCGTTGCCACAATAAAATCTATACTCTCAACCAAAATCAAAAAACCAATAATTGGTCCCAATTCTATCGCTATATTCAGTAAGGCTTTTTTGAACATATTTTCTAAAAAAGTTCTCCTGACCAGTTTGGACTCACTCTTAGCGTACCATCATTCTTAAAGACCACATATTCTGACTGGAAGGCTCTACCAATGGTACAAAATGTATCTTCTCCGGGTACTAAAAATAGTCCTGAGGTAGAGCAATCTGCAGTAAAGGCAGTAGATGCCACCGCCACACAGGAAAGGACCTCTTCGACGGGCCTGTGCTTATGTGGATTCACAATATGGTGCCAATTCTGCCAACGTCGACGGAAGCCATCAGAAACAGCTACCGCTTGATTGGTAAGTTCTATGATGCCAAAGGCCTTGTCTGGTTGTCCTGGCCATTCCAAGGCCACTCGCCATCCCGTGCCATCTTTCTTTATCGTACCAGTCATATCACCTCCAGCCTCTACCAAAAAATACCTGTAGTGAGCCATTTTGAGAATCTGCGCTACTCCATCGATGCAGTATCCCTTAGCGATACCTCCTAAATCAAATACGGCTGGCCCATCAATACTAAGTTTCCCATCTTCAATTGACCATCCTGGGAGCTGTATATCTTTGACGCCTTCCTTAGCCTCAAAAGAATATTCTTGATCATAACCAGCCAGCTCAAGCATCTTACCTACAGCAACATTGTACCCTCCATGCGTTAAAGCACGCAGTTTTTCTGCGTGCTCAAGCATTGTTCTTAGCTCTAAAGATATTTGGTACTTGCCCGGCAATGCTTCTCGAAACTGATTCACCTCACTCGTAGGAAGAAAACGCGAAAAACGCTGCTCAAAATCTTTGATATACCGCCTAATCAACCCCTCTGTTACTTCGTCAAGATTTTGGTCATCAATCGTTATATTCCACTTTGTACCAAGAGCTTCAAAGGTAAAGACCTCCATTCTCCTATATATTATAAATCTGCCTTCAGTTTTGTCAGGGCTGCATTGAAAGCACCCGTAGTAAGTGAAGCTCCTCCTGTGCGATCAATTTTTTCAAGATCACTCAACTTCTTGCCCGTAATCATAGTTGGGAGAGCCTTTGCAAAGTTACCCTGAAACATAACTGACTTTTCATTTTCGGCCATAGGCTTTGCCTCGGCACCAGTTACCATACCATCCTTATCCACCATAACCGTAAAACCAATCTCTTCCATTCCAGCAGGGCTCTTGTAGGTTCCAGTGGCACTTACTTTCTTCCCATTCTCTGGCATTGCCACAGCTTCCTCTACCTGCTTTTTCTCTGCTACAGGCTGTGTAGGCATTTTTTTGTCAGCAGCTGGAGCGGCTGGTGTGCTTGAGTCTCCACTAAACATCTTTACTACTACACCGATAATTGCCAGCACTAAAACTGCCACCAAACCACCTATTTTTTGTCCCTTTGTCATAGTTTTTTCTTTGAAATTACTGTCCTAGTATAGCATAATTTCTCACTTTTTTTGAGAACTTTTTTATCCAAGATGCACCTTATTTTGACACACTCCATTTGTATAACAACGGATATTTTCTATTGTCGTTCCGAGAATTCTCTCAAGAGCCTCTTTGGAATAAAAAGCAATATGTGGTGTGTATACCACTTCTTCTCTTCCAAGGAGAATGTGATCCTTGATCAACTCTTCCATCTTTTTGATATCCATATCTCCCTGATACAAGAGTTCTTTCTCTTCACGGATAAGCTCCTCCCCCTCGATAACATCTAATCCACAACCGGCAAGAATTTTCTGATCCAAGCCAACCAATAAAGCATCGTTGTCTATCAGCTCCCCTCTTGAGGTATTGATGAGAATAGCGCCCGGCTTGATATCAGTAATATTTTCTGTATTTATCAAGTGATGTGTTTCTTTGAAGTACGGTACGTGAAGCGTAATGATATCGGACTGACCCAAGAGCTCTTTAAGCGCTACGTATGTAAACCCCATTTCCGTAGCCATCGTTTCCTTAGGAAAAAGGTCATAGGCCAACACATTCATACCAAAACCCTTGGCAATTTTGATAACATGATACCCAATTTTACCCGTACCTACTACACCGATAGTTTTCCCTTCTAGATCAAAACCTTTCAGTCCCTCTATCGAAAAATTATTCCTGAGCCTTCGTACATGAGAACGGTGGACATTGCGAGAAAGAGAAAGAATAAGTGCAAATGTATGCTCTGCTACTGTGTTATCGCCATAAGAAGGGACATTACATACAATCACACCTCTTGCCTCAGCAGCTTCTGTATCTATATGATTATAGCCCGTTGATCGGGTGGCAATAAGCTTTAGATTTGGGAGCTGTTCTAAAGACTCCTTATCTATAAAACTATAAATAAACACTGAGAGGGCATCACAATCAGCAACTCTTTCGATATCCTCCTTTTTAAAAGCGTGCTCAAAAAAAACTAACTCGTGGTCTCCAAAAACCCCCTCTAATCTCTCTTTTTCCCATGGTTGAATTTCAAAAAAAGCAATTTTCATATGCGTGTATATATTATATATATCTCTATTCTAGCAGATTTCCTCAAACATCCCTGCTCAAAGGGAATTCTTCATAAACTCAAACTCTTCTTGACGTTCTGGATGAAAGATTACTTCGGTCACTGTTCCAACTTCCAAGCCGCCCTGAAATTCATCCCATGATACATTTTTTTGAAAAATCCAATCAAAACTTACTACCCTATCAGTAGTTTGTATAGCTGTTTTTTTCAGAGCACCTCGATTGAAAGCTCCTAGAATATTAATGATAAAAGCAATCCATGTATAGTTTTTTGTATTTTTATAACCGAGACGGATAAATGGAATATGATATTCATGAGCCAACCCCAATAGCGCTCTAAAGTAAGGAGGAAAGTAGTGCACATGCTCATGTGCGTTAAGTCCATCGGGATTCTTGCCAAAAATTTCTTGAAATTTCTGCAGCTGATCATGCCATACTTGATGGACCCGCGATGGCCTATTTGAACCAAAAAAATAGCTCCAAATAAACTCTACCAAACGACCAAGGAAACCATCTGCCAACTTGCGATTTTCATGAATAATGTGTTTGCGATCTAAGTGAATATCAAGTTTTATACCTGAACCCACCAATATCATTACATCCTCCGATTTCAAGATACCATTCATCATTACGGAAACCCTATCGATTTTCTTCGCAGCTACAAGGGTGAGGATATAGGTATTTGCTCGTTCGCTTATACCAAAATCATCCACAGAAACTACGACTCGGGAAGTATTTTCATTCATACACTAGAGTCCTTTATATTTACCAAAAGTAAAACGGGTACGTATCTTCAGTAAATCACTCAGCATATTAAGTGAGTCCCTTATAATTCGGATACTACTACTCGTCGGATTTTGAAGGGTGATCGGCAATTCCTTAATAGAGTAACCTTTCTTATATGTCAAAAAGATAAACTCTGCATCAAAGGCAAAACGCTCTATTTGCATAAGAGGAAAAACCTCATCAACTAAACGCCTACGGAAAACCTTAAACCCGCACTGTGTATCTTGTACGTGGTATATACCCAGTACTATCATACGCAAAATACGAAACACCTTTTCCATGAGACGACGATACCACAGGACTGGATGAGCAACGCGTAGTCCTGGTACAAAGCGCGAAGCAATCACTAAATCAAAGCCTTTCTTGAGCTCTTCCATAAACACTGCAAGCTCTTCTATAGGAATACCTAAGTCGGCATCCAAAAACATCACTACCTCATATCGACTTGCAAGCGCTCCTTCCCTTACGGCAAAGCCCTTCCCTCTGTTGGTGGGGAGATGAATAGCTCTAAGAGATACTACATCATGGAGTGCCTCTAGTTCAGTCACTGTATCATCCGTACTGCCGTCATTGACCGCGATAATCTCAAAGATTTGAAAATGCTCTTTGAGGTACACCTCTACTGCTCGTATTGTTTTTTGAATATTTCTCCCTTCATTGTAGCAAGGTACAATGACAGAAATACTTAATTCCTCCAGACCAACCATACGCATTTTCTTGTTTAAGCTTTCCCCTTACTGTACTTCTCAACCTCATGAGCAGATGCATTTCTATGAATCAACTCATCATTTCTAATTGAAACAAATAACTCATACTCGCTTTTTGGAAAGCGTCCATAGTGCTCTAAAAACTCAATCATCACGGCTTTAGAGCGAAGATCTTCTGCATTTTCTGTTACAAAGCGGGAATACTGATCAAATGCATGGCTTTCAAAAAGATAGTTTAACTCAAATGAGTACTTTGGATTGATGATGTAGAGAATAAAAGAGGCTGTGAAATAAAAGAAGGAGAATGCCAGTGGAATAAATGTGTGTCGAAAAAAACTATCTTGATTATATTTTTTCGCAAGCTGACTAATAACAATTACATGCATCGTCTCGTTGTCTTGGGCAGCTCTCCCAAAATGAGAAGTATGGATAAGTTCTATAGCCTTCTTTTCATTAGCATAAAACATCGTAAGAAACATGTAGCTAGCCACTTCCCACGACTGGTATGGGATACGAGCAATCACTTCTACCGCCTTAAACTTCCCATAACTCGGCTTTTCGCCAAAGACAAGATTTCCAAGTGTTACCAAAAGAGTTCCCAAAATGCTTGGTAACCAATGAATTTTTAGGCCATCTGCACTTTCCTTGTATTCCTTGAGACTCTCTTCGTGGGTAAGCGAAAGAACCATTTCTTCGTGACTGTGCTTGTGCAGACTCTTCATAAAAACTTTGCATTAGGGCTTACTTGACCTCTATAGTATACCCTTTTTTCTCTATTCTTACGATTCAAACCCGCCCAAGAAAAACCCGCCTGGGAAGCGGGTCTTTCTTGTTTATATATCTTCTTCGTCATCCTCCTCTTCTTCCTCTTCTTGGTCCTCATCATTAGAATGAGAGCCCGATCCAGAGTCAGAGTTACTCTCTTCCTCTTCCTCTTCCTCTTCTTCCTCCTCGTTCGATTGAGAGCTACTCGTATTACTACTGCCGCTCTTACTCTTTTTTACCTGTTTTTCTTTGTCCTCATCTTCTTCATTCTCGCTCTCATGAGAATTCTCCTTTCTTACTTCAGGGTGTCTTTCTTCAATTTCATCTTCATTCCGATGGTCTTCATCCTCATCATGTGCCGAATCATTCTCTGTGTGTAGGGCTTCTTTTTCAGCAGTATCCATAGGAGCTTGTATATGTATTCGCTTGTCATCCTCAAGGACAATCACAAAATACTGCCTATAATCCTTACTCATCAAAACTACTTCTTTACGAATGCTCTCTCTGTCTTGATCTTCGATTTTTTGTATATCTTCTTCTACAAGACCCTCAATCTGCAATCTCTCAGTTAAGCCAAGACGCCCCTGAATAGCGAGAGCTTGAGCCTCATCTAAACGTCTGCGAATAGACCCTTTTACTTCTTCTTTTTTGTCCTTCTGTGAAAATATTTCGGAAACTGGTTCGTAGACCACCGTCTTGGCTCTGTAGAGAACATCTCCTGGAAGAGCGCTCTCAGAGGCCTTCCCCACTCCAACACCCACCAATGCTATGGCACCAAAAACTACAAGTCCAAATGCCGGCTTCGAATGTACGGCTGGCCATATAAAAGCCATCCTATGAAACAAAGAAGGTTTTGCTATATCCATTCTCTTTATAAGAGACTGTCGTATTTGTGTCTTCTCTTCACTCCGAAGACCCTCACTACGAAAAGCATCAAATAAGGCTTGTTCATCTTTAGTTGTCACTAGTTCTTGCTCTTGCATACTTATATATTCTGTCTTTCATCTATGGCTTTACGAAGCAGCTTCATCCCCCTGTAAATACGCACTGAGATATTGCTTTCTGTCTCGTCGAGACTCAACGCTATATCTTGCACCGCCCACCCTTCTACCAAGCGAAGCCAAAGTGCTTCGGCATATTTTTCAGGCAACGTCCTGAGTATAATAAGTGCATTTTGAAGATCGAGCTTTTCATGACTATCTACTGCCTCCTCTTTCTTTACATCAAAACCCGCATCAATCAACGTTTCCAAAGAAGTCGTATCCTTCTTACTACGATATTCATCGATGAGAAGATTTCTGGCTATTCTGTAAAGATATGCCCTTACATTATCCGGCTTTTTCTCTACCATTACCTTCCATAGCCGGAAGTAGCTTTCCTGGACAATATCTAAAGCTTTTTCTCGATCAGCCATGCGAAAAGAAACAAAGCGAAAGAGGGCATCTGCTTCGTCTTCGTATATACCAAAAAAATGCTTTTCTAATTCGGAGGTATCCATGCTCTACTACAATCTATGACTAAACAACGCCGTATATCTTACAAAATGGCTTTTTCTATGCTTCATCTCCAACAAAGTGCTTTATGAGGAGTCCCGACAAAAGCGCGTACCCCAGTACCAAAACCGAGAATACCAGTGCAAAGCGTATACCAAAATAATAAATCATAACCGGCACAAACGCAGGTTGGACATTTCTATTATTCAAAAAAACAGCAATCAGAGAATTTTTCATGCCCTGTGCTTTGAGTTCCTTAAGGTACGGAAAAAGAATATATGTTGGCCCAGAAAAAAATATAGAAGCAATACAAGCAGCAAACCAACCTCTCTTGCCCGAGTCTTCTCCTAAATACTTATGAATCATTTCAGGCTTCAAAAAAATATACCCAACAAACATAACAAAAAATACGAGCACCAGTACCGGCAACATCTGAACAAGCGCCTGTACAAAACTGCCAAATGCTACAGTGGTTTTTTGCGGCGTCACTATAAAAGCCACTCCATATGCCAAGCACATGATGAGAAGGAACTGTATGCGTATTGGGAGGCGAGTAAACATTTCTTACAAAAACTTAAAAACAAATGAGAGGCACATGGCAATAACAATAGAAAAGGTAAAGTTGAGGCCATTTCGGACGAATGTAAATTTTTTTCCAAGACTCTTGACTTCCAATGGCATGAGCATCACCCCTACTGTTGTCCAAGAAAAAACAAATGCTGTTACTGCCAAAAGTGTCACCCCTTGTTTTAGGAGTTCACCT
Source organism: uncultured Bdellovibrionales bacterium (assembly GCA_964385005.1). GTDB lineage: Bacteria > Patescibacteriota > Minisyncoccia > Moranbacterales > UBA1568 > UBA1568. The sequence goes on from CAYLMF010000010.1 coordinate 16,806, forward strand.
CCTATCACATAGCTCGCCACTGGCACTCCCACAGAAATACTCCCTACTACTGTTCCAACTAAGGGATCAAGAAGCCAGTTGCCAGTAAAAATTTTGGTATAGTACTGATCAAAAATAAGCTCAAGTAAGCTTAGAAACATCAAAATCCCCACCAAGATGGGGATAGAGGTTTGAATATTTTTAACTGTTCTTTGAGCTGCGTCTCTCATACCTACTTAGTATACGTCTTTGCTCATGCTCAATCAAATTGTTGCGTATCTTTTTCTACCGTGTTGAATTTCTGTTTCCATTCCTCAGGATTACCGTAGTCAGCAAAATCTTCATACCAACCATGCTGCCACTTCGGCTTACGAGCAGCTTTTACCGGACACCAGTACCTTTCGGTCCGAGCAGCAATTTCTACCGAGTACGCCAAAAGGCCGTTGACATACGTACAGTAGAGGCAATGCACTTTTTGTAATAAATTAAGATAATCCAAAAAATGTCTGTCGTAGACAATATACTCCCTGCGCTTGACTTTCGGTATTCCATAGAGAGGAAATGCAAAAAATTGATATATAGAAATAAAGAAATCGAGAATAACTATCGGAATAATCATTGAATAAATAAACGGGAGAGAGAGGATGTGTCGTATTTCTCGAGGAATCAAATAACGCCAAAGTGGAACCTTCCATTGCTTGTTGCGTTTTTTCATCTCCTCAAGAAAAACAATTTTTTTCTCCTCAATAGAAAAGCCGTATTTTTGAGATAACTCTAAATACTCATTCTTAAGCATCTCATTAAGCTCTTCTATTTTTTTGGCGATTTGTTGGTTCTTTGGAAGCATACTTTTCTTTATCACTAACTTTAGCCTAACACAAAGCCTTTATTTAAGATATTTACGAGCAAAAAAGAGGCCTTAGGCCTCTTTGAGATCAAGTTTATCTGCCTCTATCCCGAAGGCTTTGAGGTGTTTTTTATTGAGTGTATAGTAACGAGAAACACTCCGCTTTTCTACCGTGATAATACCAGCGTCAGCCAAAATCTTAAAGTGATGACTCAGAGTTGGTTGAGAGAGAGTATCAAAGTGAGCTGATATTTCTCCACATGATCCACCCTTACGCTTCGACAAAAAAGCAACTATCTGTAAGCGAGTCTCATCTGCGAGTGCTTTAAATATCTGAGTGTGTGTGAATATCATAAATCTCTCTCAACTCTCTTATTCCTAAGAAGTCTTATTTTTCAATCACAAATGTCTCCATTGGTAGACGCACCTTGGCAAAGTCTGCGTATATATCTCCTTCTCCACGATAACCCACTGCCATATAACCCAATGATACCAAGTTCTCTGCCTGAAGACCAAGCGCTTCGTCTACTTTTGCGCTGTCAAAGCCTTCCATTGGGCAAGTATCTATCCCAAGAAGAGCAGCTGTTTCCAGCATCATACCAAGAGCGATATAGGCCTGACGCCCCGCCCATTTGATTCTTTCTTCTTCGCTACGACTCGTGATATCACCAATCATCATACCCTTGAAGTCCTCAAGCATCGAGACATCCATTCCTCGGGTCTTCGCTATACACCCTACATACTCAGTGATAAATGCTTCATCTACATCTGTACGTGCAGCCACTAAGAAAAGCTCTGCTGCATTGACGATTTGTGGCTGGCCATAAGACACTGTCTGCAGTTGCTCACGCACTTCTTTGCTCTTCACATGGATAATCTTGAACGGCTGAAGGCCGTAAGCGGTAGGGGCCATGCGCCCTGCCTCGATGATAGCATCAAGCTCTTCTTTGGCTACTGGCTTTGATGGATCAAATACCTTGGTAGCATATCTCCACAATAGGGCGCTTTTTATTTTCTCTTGCATATCTTTATATAGATAATTATAAATATTGATAACTATCTATATAATAGAATACCCTCCACTTCTTGGCAAGTGCCGACTACATCCCCATCATTGAATGATCCATGCCATCCATAGATTCATTCATCCTCTCTTTTTCATACCCCCAACTCTTAAGCCAACCCTGCATCATTTGAATTTCTTTGGTCTGAGCCCTGATAATTTCCTCTCCGAGCTTCTTCAGCTCTGCATGTTTAGCATTCTCTGGAATCGCCTTTGCCATATCCACTGCTCCTTGGTGATGGACAATCATCATCTCTACAAAAGCCTTATCAAAAGCATCTCCCTTAAGTCCGTCTAGACCCTTAGTCATCTCTTCCATGGTCATATCTGCATGATCCATCGATGGCTTTTGGTCACGCTCTTCTGTAGCCTTCCCTTCTGTATTCATCATACCTAGGTGCATATTTTGAGCCCCCTTTTCCATCCCGAGGTTATAACTCATATACCCGATAAGTAGCGCCAGCGCTACTCCTAATCCACTCATTACTACTACTCCTGTATTTTTTTCCATACATGTATTTTCACTAATTATTTACGTTTGAGTTTATATACTTTGAGTATTTCTTCTTGTACTTTTTTTTCTTGTCCTGTTTTCATCTGACGGATCACGCAGCTTCTGAGGTGTCCTTCCATAAGCACATCCTCTACTGCCGTCAGTGCTTGCTTTACAGCCGAGGTCTGAGTGATGATGTCGATGCAGTACACATCTTTCTCAATCATCTCTTGGAGTCCGCGTATCTGACCTTCGATAATCTTCAGCCTTCTAATAAGTTTCTTTTTGTCTTCATTCATATCTCATCTAGCTATGTATTCACCTTCATATTCTAATACCCCCTAGGGGGTATGTCAAACACGGTACTCCTCATATTTTTCAGGACTCCTCTAAACAGAGAGTCTGGCACTTAAGGATTGACAATAAGCCAAAAAAGACCTAGAGTGTGGGCAATTCCCAAATGGGGAAGGTCGGAGGGAACTGTACCATGGATTACAAAATAAACTGCTATACGCTCCATGCTGACACACCTACCAAAGGCATTCGCCTAACCAGGAACCGTCGCGGTTATTGGGGCGTGACAGTTGGGAATAATAAGGGCGCTTTTGTACGACTCGGAGACGTAAACGATGAAAATCGTCCGCAAGTCCGTGATCGCAAAATCATGCGCGCTATGGGGTATGTTGCGGAGGGTGGCTTCAAGAAATTTGTGGCGGCACCCGATGAATGGCAAGGGATCGTACTCCGAATTCTTGCCCAAAACCTAAACTTCGAAATTGAACCTTTTGTTCCGGGTCTCAGTCTCAATCCAGGTGGTGAGGGCACGCCAGCATTCGTCCAGCAAGGGGCTCATCGAGATCCTCTCAAAGACCAGTTATTCTGTCTCGAGCAAGGCCAGAGAATACTTGTGGTGGATCGTAAGGCAGCAGTCATGACCATCACCTGTCAAAATGGCATGCCTGTTGTACACCCCACTGAACGAAGGGAACTTATCCAGAACATCACCACCTATGGCCTACAGGTCAACGTGGAAACAGCAGTGAGGTGGGCCTATCACACGCTTAATGAGCTCGGCCTCAAAGGTCATCCCGGACTCAAGGAGCGCCTCGCTCGCTTTGAGTTGAGATAAGGCCAAGAGCCATACAACAATCATCCCGGGAGCTCAAACACGAGCTCCCGGGGTCTTTTTTTGTCAAAATTATCTATCCTCTACCACTGCTCGAGCAGTCTTCAAAAAAAGTCTTTTCAATAAATCTTTCGAGAGTGCTCTATCTTGCAAGAGACTCTTGGTTTGCGTTAGCACTGTCCCAAGAAAAATTGCCCTATTGTAAAGAGTTGGCTTTGTCTGTATCTGACCATTTTGATAATCCGTGGGCAAATCCACCAGAGTATCAAGACCATTACCTATTCTTCCAAGTGTAGCAATCAAAGAAACAAATTTTTCATACTGATCGCTTTCGCGAAATTCTCGAGAAAGAAACGGTAGAAAAAGCCGTGAAGTAATCTGTCCTTCAAGTAAGGTATACTTGGCAGCCGTATGAGCATCCATACTCTTACTTACTTCTTCGGTAGTGGTGAGAAGCATGGAGAGTAGTCTCAAGAAAAATCTTTTCTCTTCTTCTGAAAAATTTTTCGTCAGCGTATCTATCTCTTCAAGAGTCTCTTCAACAAAAACATCTTTACCTTTTGGAGTTCCATGTAGAGCATCTTTGAAGACCTTAATCTTCTCATTTTTCTCATCGGGTGATGCAATACTATCTAGAGCATGGTCTGTTTTGTACAGCAGTCTCATGAGTGTACGCCAATCTTCTATCGTTTCTTCTGGTACAGGCACTTCGGATATTTCCCCTGCTATATGCCCTATATTCTCGGCTACTTTTTCATACTTAGACTGTGAATCCAGAGAGGGAACTTCTTTTGAGGATGCTGGGGGAAACGACTCATTCATAGACATATACAACTCTAGTATATCAATCTTTGCACAAGAGAGAAAATAAAAACCACCCTTTTGGGTGGTCATTTATCAAAAATGATTTATGCGTCTGGAATTTCTGGCTCCACCAATTTAGCGAGTTTTTCGAGCGACTCCTGCCAGCCGAGGTAGCACATCTCTACTGGTATAGCTCCTGGGATACCTTCTTGAGTAATTTCAACTTCCGTCCCACAAAGCACCTTCTTAAGTGACACTGATGTAATCATTTCTCCAGGTAGCTTTGGGTCATCAAAGACGTCAGAATACCTAAGGAATTCATCTTGCTTCACCTCAAGAAACTCTCCCCCAAAAGAGCTCTTGCTACCCGTAGTGAAATTGATAAAACTCATCCTGTACTTCCCACCTACCTGGGCATCCATTTCATGGGTCACGCCGATAAATCCATGAGGAGGGACCCAAGAAGCCAAAGCCTCAGCTTCAGTAAAGGCCCGAAAGATTTTCCCTGGAGTCGCCTTGATTACTCTGTGAAGCTTTACAGTACCTGTAGCCATATATTTTCAGTAAATGTTTATGCTGATTTCTACAAACTTATTATATCAAGTTCTCACAGCCTACCCTATAGCCTGGTATGAGATTATATGGAATATTTGATACAATAGGAGTATATATAAATACAAATCTTATGATTCCAAAAAATACTATTTGCCTCTGGTTTGATAAAGACGCCGAGGCTGTAGCCAACTTCTATGCTGCCACTTTTCCCGATAGCAAGGTCTCTGCTGTATTCCATGCACCAAGTGAGTTTCCAGGTGGTCAGGAGGGCGACGTACTTACAGTAGAATTCACCGTCTGCGGAATTCCATGTATTGGCCTCAATGGTGGCCCGATATTCAAGCAGACCGAGGCCTTCTCTTTTCAAATCGCCACCGATAACCAAGAAGAGACTGATCGTTACTGGAACGCCATTGTTGGAAATGGTGGCCAAGAAAGTGAGTGCGGCTGGTGCAAGGATAAATGGGGAATATCATGGCAGATTACACCACGCACTCTCATAGAAGCACTCGCGGCTGGTGGTGCTGAAGCTAAACGCGCTTTTGACGCCATGATGACCATGCAAAAAATTGATGTTGCTACTATCGAGGCAGCTCGTCGAGGATAGAAGTATCTTTACAAAAAACAACAAAAGCGCCCTGATGGACGCTCTTTTTGCATATGCTCCCCGTGTCGAGTTAGAACCACCAGATATCAAACCCTGTCTAGTATATTCTAGGGACCCCTTCTGACAGATCTCATGCAGACTAAAAAATAAATAAAATACGTGTAGTATGTCTGTGTCAAAGAAATTCTATGAGTATAAAAAACTAAATTTTATAATCAAACATGCTATCCCTTTTTGCCTCTCGCTGCTCAGAATATTTTGAGTCAACTTTTAACTCCAGAGCCTTCAAAATCAACTCCTTGAATTCATCCTCATTTATCTTTTCTAAATTTTCTTTTCTAACAAAACCTACACCTAAATCCGCCTGTTCTTTTTCTAACTTTTTTACTATCGTGTACAATA
>CAYLMF010000011.1:0-6278 GCA_964385005.1 uncultured Bdellovibrionales bacterium
GGTCTTAACATTCAGGAATTTTGTACTCGTTTCAATGATCAGACTCGTGATCGTATGGGAGACATCATCCCGGCTGAAATCACTGTGTACGAAGACCGAACTTTTGACTTCATTCTAAAGACCCCTCCAGCCTCTGACCTTCTTCGTAAGGCGGCCAAGGTAGCCAAGGGTTCAGGTAATCCTTTGAAGGAAAAGGTAGGCAGTATCACCGAAGCCCAGCTTACAGAAATTGCTGAAAAGAAATTGGAAGATTTGAACGCCAACGACGTAGACGCTGCTAAGGAAATTATCCGCGGTACTGCTCGTTCAATGGGTGTTAAAATTGAAGGGTAATAATTATTTATTTGTGGAAGCTTTATAACAAAAGCGCCTGACCACGAAAAAACACTATGAAACACGGTAAAAAATACAGAGCAGCAGTAGAAGGTCTTGATCTTCGTAAGGAGTACACCCCAGAAGAAGCAATCGCTTTCTTGAAGGCCCATCCAATTGCGAAGTTTGATGAATCTTTCGAAGTGCACATGAAGCTTGGGATCAACCCAAAGAAGTCTGATGAACTTATTCGTTCTACAGCGATTCTTCCTCATGGAACTGGTCGTAGCCAGAAAGTAGCAGTAGTCACTAGTACTAAGGAAAAAGAAGCTAAGGATGCTGGCGCTGATATGGTAGGGGCAGAAGATCTGATTGAGGATATCAAAACTGGGAAAATCAATGCTGGTGTGGACTTCCAGGTACTCTTGGCTACTCCAGAAATGATGCCAAAGCTTGCGACTATTGCTAAAATCCTTGGACCAAAGGGTTTGATGCCAAGTCCAAAGTCTGAAACGGTAACTGCTAAGGTAGCAGAGGTAATTGACGTTTTGAAGAAGGGAAAGAAAGTAAGTTACAAGAACGATGATACAGCTAATGTGCATCAGATGATTGGGAAGCTTTCATTTTCAGAGGCTCAAATCCTCGAGAACTACCAGGCATTTCGTGAAAGTATCGACCGAGTTAAGCCAGAAGCCTTGAAGGGTCGCTTGATCCGCTCTATGGTCTTTAGCTCAACTATGGGACCTGGACTCATCGTCAAAATCTAAGTCTGCTCTACCCGCCAATTGGCGGGTTTTTGCTTTTACAGAGGTATTTTGGTATTGTGTACCTAACACCCATTATCTAACACCTAACATCTAGTCGTTATGATTCTTTCAGATCGAGATATTAAAAAGGAGATTAAAAGTGGCAACATTAGTCTCAAGCCGTATAAGCCGGAGTGTGTGCAGCCAGCGAGTGTCGATATTCATCTCGACAAGCACTTTTTGGTATTTGATACATCGAAGCACTTTGTGATTGATCCAAAAGCTCCTGTACAAGACCTCATGAAGCCGGTAGTGATTAGTGAGAAGGAGCCATTTATTCTCCATCCACAGGAATTTGCTCTCGGACTGATACTTGAAGAAACAGGCGTGTCAGATAAGCTCGTAGGCCGTCTAGAGGGCAAAAGCTCCCTTGGACGTTTGGGTCTTATCATCCATACCACCGCTGGATACCTAGATCCAGGTAATAAGCTCAAGATGACTCTCGAACTCTACAATGCTGGACGTTTACCTATTAAGCTTTACTACAAGATGGCTATTGGTCAGATGGCTTTTGAATATTTGTCATCACCATGCGAAAGACCATATGGCAGCAAAGGACTGAATAGTAAGTACTATGGTGACCAAAAGCCAGTGGCCTCCAAGATGAGTCTTAACTTCAAAAAGACAAAATAGTTCCCAAAACCCTGCCTTGAGGCAGGGTTTTTCTGTACAGGGGGTATGCTACACTAGAAGTAGTTAAATAAACGCTTATGAAACAATATCTTGACCTATTGAGCCATATTATGGAGACCGGGGCCGATAAGGGTGACCGTACTGGCACTGGCACAAGGAGTGTTTTTGGATATCAGATGCGCTTTGATTTGAGCGAAGGATTTCCGCTCCTGACCACTAAGAAACTCCCATTTACGATGATTGCCAATGAGTTATTGTGGTTTTTGGATGGAAGTACAAACATTCGTCCGCTTTTAGCAAACAATATTCACATCTGGGATGACTGGCCTTTTAAGAGTTATCTCACGCAAAATAACCTACCAGTACCAGCGCCAAATACATCAGAATGGGAGCAGGGTATTAAAGAGTTTACCGACAAGGTGTTGGCTGATGAAGAATTTGCTAGAGAATACGGTGAACTCGGTCCAGTCTACGGATATCAGTGGCGGAGTTGGCCTGCTTCAGACGGACACCACATCGATCAGATAACTGAGGTCATTAAGCAACTCAAAAATTCACCAGATTCACGTCGTATGATCGTGAGCGCTTGGAATGTAGCAGATGTCGAAGAGATGGCCAAGAGTGGCTTGCCACCGTGCCACTGTCTTTTTCAGTTTTATGTGGCCAATGGAAAATTATCCTGTCAGTTGTATCAGAGGAGCTGCGATACTTTCTTGGGAGTACCTTTTAACATTGCGTCATATGCACTCCTCACTCATATGATGGCACAGGTTTGCGGACTTGAGCCGGGAGAATTTGTCTGGACTGGAGGAGATGTACATTTGTACAGTAACCACTTTGAACAAGTGCAGAAACAGCTCGAACGTACACCTAAAGTGCTTCCAAAGCTGTGGCTCAATCCAGAAGTGAAGGATATCTTTGAGTTTACGATTGATGACATGCGAGTAGAAAACTATACTCCGGATCCTGGCATTAAGGCTCCTATTGCCGTGTAGAGCGTTGGTTGAGGTTATGCTTAAAATCAGGTACAGTAGAGAATATGCAAAAACCACGAATAAGTATTATTTCTGCGATTGCAGAGGCAAACAGGGGTATAGGCAGGGCCAACGCCTTGCTTTGGGATATTAAGGCGGATATGGCCCATTTTAAAGGGCTTACGACTAATCACGCGGTTATTATGGGTGAGCGCACGTATCATTCGATTGGTCGCGCACTACCGAATCGTATCAACATCGTTCTTACAGACAACCGGGATTTTGATGCCCCAAACGTACTCACGGTATTTTCCATTGAAGAAGCATTAGAGATAGCAAAGCTCCACGAGTCAGAGGAAGTATTTGTGATTGGCGGAGGGAGTATCTATACGCAATTTTTGCCATACACAGATCGTCTCTATCTGACTCTGGTTGCCGGAGAATATGATGCAGATGTGTTTTTTCCAGAGTATGAGGATTTTACCAAAGTCGTAGAAGAACAATCAGGGAGTGAAGGGATGCACGCATTTCGTTTTGTAACATTAGAAAAAAATTAACATATAAATATATGGCTATTGTTGTTGGAGTAACTGGGGAAATGGCATCAGGTAAAGATACGGTGACTGAGTATCTCGTAGAAAAATACGGAGCAAAAAAATATCGTTTCTCAGATATTTTGAGAGAAATTCTAGACTTACTGTTTGTCCCTCAAACACGTGAGAACCTCACGAGACTTTCTATTCTTCTCCGTCAAGGTTTTGGTGATGATCTTCTCGCCAAAGTGATTGAAAAGCGAGCGGAAGATGATAAGACTCATCCAATTCTTGTTATTGATGGTATTCGTCGCTACCAAGACATTGCCTATTTCAATAGCCTCGAAGGTTTTACTTTGTGGTATGTAGATGCATCCTTTGAGACTCGTTATGAGCGCCTGACAATGCGTTCTCAGAACGTTGACGATATGACTAAGTCGGAAGAGGAATTTCGTGCTGAGCATGAATTTGAAACAGAGAAGACGGTACCTGCCTTAAAAGAACATGCCAATGAGCTTATCAATAACGAGGGAATGCTTGATGAGCTTCATCGTAAGGTAGATGTCATTATGGCCAAGCTGGGAGTTAACTAGTAGCAAGGGAACGCTATGCCGAAAGGAAAATTGATTGTTATTGACGGTCTTGATGGAGCGGGCAAAGCCACGCAAGCTGCGCTACTGGTAAGTCGCCTCAAAAAGGAAGGCAAGAAGGTGGTCACGCTTGATTTTCCTCAATACCAAAATAATTTCTTCGGCGCGTTTATTGGAGAATGTTTAGCGGGTAAGCATGGCGATTTCTTGCATCTTTCTCCGCAGATTGCTTCAGTCTTATATGCAGGTGATCGCTTTGAGGCCTCAGTGAAAATTAAGCGCTGGCTCAAGGAAGGTAAGTATGTAGTACTTGATCGCTACGTGAGTGCCAATCAGATTCATCAAGGAGGGAAGATTCAGGATGTAAAAGAGCGCAAAAAATTTCTGGAGTGGCTCAGCACCCTTGAGTATGATATTTTTCAAATTCCTCGACCTGATAGGGTCATCTTTTTGGATGTGACACCTGAGGTTACTCGAGCCATGCTTGAAAATCAAGCAAACAAAAAAGATAAAAAAACCTATCTTGGTGAGGGCATCAAAGATGTAGTAGAAGAAAGTATGGAATATATGCTTCAGAGTAGGACATCGGCTCTCTGGATAGCAGGAAGAGAGAAAAACTGGACGAAGATAAGCTGTATTAAGGGGAAGGAAATTCTACCACGTGAAGTAATTGCAGAGAAAATTTATCAAGCTGTAATGATGAAATAGTGTATGATGTTACAAGTTAAAAAACTTAATCCAGAAGCCAAGCTGCCAGAACGTGCTCATCCTCATGATGCCGGACTCGATTTATTTATTCTTGATGATGTCGTGCTCGAAAAAGGAGCAACGGTTGTGCTTGGAACAGGTATTGCCCTAGCTATACCCGAGGGTTATGTCGGCTTGATCTGGGATAAGTCAGGACTGGCTGCTAAGCATGGGCTTACCTGCCTAGGAGGAGTCATTGATTGCGGTTATCGTGGAGAGATTATGGTGACGCTCGCCAACCTGGGTAGAGATGCGTATACTATAACTAAACACCAAAAAATAGCCCAGCTTCTGATTCAGCAGGTGGCCCTTCCAGAGCTTGAAGAAGTGGTAGAATTAGATGATACTCTGCGAGGAGAAAATCGTTTTGGAAGTACGGGTACGCATTAAAAGAAAGATATATCTATAAAGTATGACAAAATACATTCCTGTTATTGGTATGGAGGTGCACGTGGAGCTTAAAACGGCTTCAAAGATGTTTTGTAGTTGTCCAAATGGCCTCGGTCTTGAAACAACCCCAAACACTCATATCTGCTCAGTCTGTACAGGTCAGCCAGGAAGTCTTCCGGTACCAAATGCTCAGGCTATTGAAAGCGTACAGCGCGTTGGCTTGGCTTTGAATTGTAAGCTCGCTACAAAGAGTAAATTTGATCGCAAGAATTATTTTTATCCAGATCTGCCAAAAGGGTATCAGATTTCTCAGTACGATGAGCCTTTTTGTGGACCAGGGACTATAGAGGTAAATGGTAAGAGCTTTGGTATTACGCGTATTCACATGGAGGAGGATACAGGTAAGCTTACTCATCCAGCTGGCGCTGACTATACCTTAGTAGACTACAACCGTGGTGGGGTACCTCTCATGGAACTTGTGACCGAAGCAGACTTTGATAACAGTGCTGACGTCAAAGCTTTCTGCCAGCGCTTGCAGCAAATACTACGCTATCTCGAGGTATCTGACGCCAATATGGAGAAGGGTCAGATGCGCTGTGAAGTCAATATTTCGCTACATAAAGAGGGAGAAGATAAGTTTTCTGGTACGAAGGTAGAGGTTAAAAACCTTAACTCTTTCCGTGTAGTCGAGCGGACGATTGAGTACGAAATTAAGCGTCAGACAGAAGCACTTGAGAATGGAGTGCCTCTCGTACAGGAGACTCGTGGTTGGGATGAAAATAAAAGCCAGACGTTTGCTCAACGCAAGAAGGAGTCCGCTCATGATTATCGTTATTTTCCCGAGCCAGATATTTTGCCATTTCAGTTTGACGAAGAATATTTCACTCACCTACGAAGCACACTGCCTGAGTTGCCTCTGGCTAAATCAAAGCGTTTCATAGAGCAGTATGGTTTGAGCGAAGCAGATGTGACACTTCTCGTAGAAGATAAATACTTCGCATCCTTTTTTGAGTCTGTAGTCAGTGAATTAGAAGAGAAAAAGCAGTCAGGAGAACTTGCTTCTGATATAGAACGAGCTCGTAAGTTGGCGGTCAACTATCTCCTTACGGAGCTTCGTAAGCATTTATATGAAGCGGGGCAAGCTATCCAAGATATTACTATTACTCCAGAAAACTATGCTGAGTTTGTAGTAATAGTGGCTGACGGTAAGATCAACTCAAGTGCTGCTCAGACGGTACTTCTTGAAATGTATAATAGCAGTGATGGAGATACCGACCCATCACATATTATAGA
>CAYLMF010000011.1:6378-10873 GCA_964385005.1 uncultured Bdellovibrionales bacterium
CGGAGCCAAGTGATTTGGCGCTTAGCGTAACGGTTAGTTTCTCGCATGAGCTCGACTTCCATGTCAGCACGCTTTTTTTTCTTTTGGAGGAACAGAGCGATGTACTTGTATTCAAGACCAAAGGCTTCCAGGCGTTTAAAGCTTACCCCTGATTTTTCAAGACGTTCAACTTCTTGGACCATACCCTCTTTGAAACGGTCCTTCATACGTTTACGGATAGCGCCCTGGTGAGTATAGCGGTCAAGGCTAATGGCAAAAATCTGATAGTTCTCATTTTTGATTTTGACATGATCTACCGGAGGGACAACGCCAAGAACCTCGATGATCTCGAGAGCACGGATGAGGCGGATAGGATTCTTCCGGTCTATAGTTTTGGCACGAGCAGGGTCTTTTTCTTTAACCATGGCAAAGAGTTCCTCGAGAGAAAGTTTACCAAGACGCTCACGAAGCTCTGGGTTGGGTTTGACGCCAGGAAAAGATTGACTTTCCATGTAGGCTTGAATCCAAAAACCAGTACCGCCACAAAAAATAGGAGTTTTGCCTTGAGCACGGATAGCTTCTTCGGCTACCTTGGCGTCACGAAGAAAATCAGTCACATTGTAGTCAGTGTTTGGATCTACGATATCAAGTAGGTGATGAGGGGCTTGTTTTTGCTCGGCTTTAGTGACTTTGCCACTCCCGATGTCCATGCCCTTGTAGACCTGACGACTGTCGACAGAGATGATTTCCCCGTTGAATTTACGGGCTATTTCGATAGCCAAAGACGACTTACCTGAGGCAGTTGGTCCAAGGATAACGATGGCAGGGGAGGTGTTTTTCATAGAGATAAATTCTGACATACTTTCTCTTTTTTGTAAAGAGCCTGATAGGTACAATTTAGTTAGAGCACAATACCGCTCACTCCAGAAAGGCTCCTTATTTCCTCCAGAAGTTCGTCGGTAGAAGTGATACTAAAAGAAGTTGCGATGGTTTGGCCAGAAATGCGCACACTTATCTTTTGACTTCCAAGAGGTGCTTTTTTGAGAATGCGAGACAGATCTTCTATGACGCTGCCGGGAGCTTGTGAGTCAATGGTAACAGTGATATGGCTTGACGCTACAGGTGTGCGCAGCGCAGCCGCTTCCGCTGCGCGCGTGCGAGTAATCTCATGGCGAGCAAACTGTGTAACATTTTCTGGTCGAAGTTTTTCGCCACTTTCGGCCATGATACGTATATCGCCGTCTTTATGATTTACTTTGACCGTAACGATTACAAGCTCATCTTCGTTCCAGAGACTCTCGGTCTGCTCAGCGATTTTTCCAAAAACAAGAATTTCCACTTGGCCCGTCATATCTTCAAGTCCCACAAAAAACATAGTGCTGCCAGTTTTGGTAAGAATTTTGCGCACCTTACTAATGACACCGCCAATGCGGACTGTACTTCCTGGCGTCACTTTATCGAGTTCATTTATTGGGAGAGCGGTCTTATTGAGATACTCTTGATACTCAGCCACTGGATGATCGCTGACGTAGAGACCGAGAAGTTCTTTTTCCCATGAGAGACGCATTTTTTTGGTTGCTGGTTCAGCAGTCACAAGGTGAATCTTGGTTTCAGGAAGCGGCATATCGCCAAAGAGACTATTGGTATGATTTTCCAGAAGATTTTTGCTATTTTTGGAATGCTTGAGGATAACGTCGAGACTCTGGAGGAGTTGATTGCGTTCACCAAAAAAATCAAGAGCGCCCACTTTGGTTAGGGCTTCAACTGACTTCTTGTTGAGGTCTTTGGTCTGGACTCGTTCGGTGAGGGCCTCAAGCGTTTCGTAGCGACCACCTCGCTTACGCTCCTCGACGATTTCTTGAGCAACGACATGGCCTACATTTTTGATTGCATTGAGTCCAAAGCGAATATTGCCGCCATTGGGATTTTCTTTGTCTGGCACAACAGCAAACTCTTCAAAGCTTTCATTGACATCAGGTGGTAAAACTTCGATACCCATTTCTCTGGCTTCATGCACTTCGATAGCCACGCGGTCGATGTTGTCTTGGTCACTCGTGAGAAGAGCAGCCATAAATTCTGCAGGGTAGTGAGCTTTGAGATAGGCAGTTTGATATCCAATCAGGGCATAGCAGGCAGCATGAGAACGGTTGAATCCGTATCCAGCAAATGGTTCGATAAAAACAAACACTTTTTCACCAATAGTTTTACCGACACCCGTAGCGATACAGCCCTCTACGAATTTTTCGCGCTGCTCCTGTACGAGGCTCAAGATTTTTTTACCTACAGCTTTACGAAGTACATCAGCCTCACCCAAGGTAAAGCCCGCCAAGTCACGAGCAATCTGCATGAGCTGCTCTTGGTAGACAGCTACACCGTAGGTGTTTTTGAGAATTGGTTCGAGGATAGGGTGAAGGTACTTCACTTGCTTGGTGCCGTGTTTACCGGCGATGAAGTCTGGGATGTATTCCATTGGTCCTGGACGATAGAGGGCAACCATAGCAATGATATCTTCGAAGACAGTTGGCTTGAGTTGTTTGAGGTAGCGTTTCATACCAGCACTTTCGAGCTGGAAGATACCAGTGGTATGAGCATCTTGCAGAAGTTTGAAGGTGGGCTCGTCGTCTAGGGGAATGTCCTCGATGTTTACTTCTACTCCACGTGTCTTACGGACAATACGAAGGGTATTTTGGATAATGGTGAGGTTTTTGAGTCCGAGGAAGTCCATCTTAAGGAGTCCGATTTTTTCTACCGCGTTGGCCTTCGTACTTGCTGCATACTGGGTCACCACACCTTCACGTGAACCAGACACACGCTGAAGCGGAGTGTACTCGGTCACTGGATGCTCAGTAATGACAACCCCACAAGCATGCATAGAGGCATGACGACAAAGGCCCTCTACGGTCATGGCAGCATCAATTAATTTTTTGACATCAACACTACTTTCATACCAGCTTGTAAATTCAGGCACTTCTTCGAGAGCCTTCTTGATAGAAGTAAACATCGGGATCATCTTGGATGTCTTGTCGCAAATATCGTAGGGGTATCCAAGAGCGCGTCCCACGTCTCGGATGGCGGCTCGGGCGGCCATAGTTCCAAAGGTAATAATCTGCGCTACGTGATCGTTGCCGTATTTACTCCTCACATAGTTGAGTACATCATCGCGACGGTTATCGGCAAAGTCCATATCGACATCAGGCATAGAGATACGTTCCGGATTAAGGAAACGTTCAAAGAGAAGATCATACTTGATAGGATCAAGATCGGTGATACCGGTGAGGTAAGCGACAAAAGATCCTGCTGCCGAACCACGACCCGGACCAGTCACGACCCCATTGTTTTTGGCCCAGTTTACGAAGTCCTGGACGATAAGGAAGTAAGAGGCAAAGCCGGTACCCTCGATAATCTTGAGCTCATAGTTGAGGCGAGTATCGTGTTCTTCAGTGAGGACACTTTGATCGGGATAGCGTTTAAGTAGGCCTTCTTCACAAAGTTCACGGAGATAGCCATCAGCGGTTTTGCCCTCGGGCAAGGGAAAAGAGGGGAGTTGGTTTTCACCGGTATGGAGTTTGAAGTGGACACGGTCGGCTATGGCCTCTGTGTTACTGATGGCTTCTGGGATAGCGGCAAAGAGATTAGTCATTTCTTCTGGAGAACGAAAAGAAAGATCGAGTGAGCGCATGCTGAAGCGTTCGTGATCAGCTACTTTTTTGTTGTCACGGATACAGAGAAGAATGTCTTGGATTTCGGCGTGCTCACGCTTTACATAGTGGACATCGCAAGCGGCTACCACAGGAATGCCAGTCTCCTGACTGATTTGGATGAGTCCCTGATTCACCGTCATTTGATTTTCGTTGTCTAGGTGAGGTCCGAGC
This sequence comes from uncultured Bdellovibrionales bacterium, assembly GCA_964385005.1. Classification (GTDB taxonomy): domain Bacteria; phylum Patescibacteriota; class Minisyncoccia; order Moranbacterales; family UBA1568; genus UBA1568. The sequence continues at coordinate 10,230 of CAYLMF010000011.1, forward strand.
TCAAGGAAAAAGTTACCCTTACCAAAAATTTCTTCGTACTCGAGAGCAATATTTTTGGCACGATCATAGTTCCCGTAGAGGAGTTCAGAAGGAATTTCACCCTGGAGTGAGCCCGAGAGAGCGATGAGGCCTTTGCCATATTCGCGGAGAAGTTTCTTGTCGGCACGGGCTTTGTAGTAGAAGCCATCAAGCTGAGCAATAGAGATAAGCTTCATGAGATTCTTGTAGCCTACCTCATCCTCTACCAAGAGTACGAGTTGATGACGACGACGATCTTCAGCAGTGTTGTTTTTACTTAAGTGGTCTTTACAGATAAAGATTTCGGCTCCCAAGATAGCCTTGATGTCATATTCTTTGGCTTTGGTATAAAACTCCACAGCACCATACATCGCACTTGTATCTGTAATAGCAAGCGCTGTCATGCCCATGGCTTTGGCTTCCTCCAAGAGATCTTCTATTTTTGGAAGAGCGGTGAGGAGCGAGTAGTGAGAGTGTGTGTGGAGGTGAACAAACGACATAGAGAGTGTGTTTTGAACAAAATAAAAACCGCCAAAAAAATGCGGCTAAAAACGAAGAGAAAATGCATATATCATAGGTATATAGTCCCTCAGTAGCCAGGGTAAACCTATGGCATATGCAGGGAA
>CAYLMF010000011.1:10973-13276 GCA_964385005.1 uncultured Bdellovibrionales bacterium
TACGCTATACTATCTCTATATGGAACTTCCAACATTCAATAAAGAAAGAGAAATTGTCGCCCAGGGGCAGTATTTTGCCGTGGGTATTGATGAGGCAGGCAGGGGACCATTGGCTGGTCCGGTGGTGGCTTCGGCGGTAGTCTACAAGTACCCTGACTTTACCTATCCGCTTGAGCTGACCAAGGCCTTTACGCTTATTCGTGATTCCAAGAAACTTTCAGAAAGAAAGCGTGAAGAGGCTTTTGCTCTCATCCAGGAACACTTCTATGTCGGAGTGGGGATAATCAATGCTGAGACTATAGATAGGGTCAATATTTTGCAGGCAACCTTCCTCGCGATGAAGGGTGCACTTTCGGACCTCAAAAGACAACTTCCTAAAGACGGCCGAGAAGTGTATCTCCTCTTAGATGGCAATCAGCTTCTCCCAGGCTATAGCGGAGCTCAGGAAACAGTCATAGGCGGAGATGGTACGGTGCGCTCCATAGCGGCCGCTTCTATCATTGCCAAGGTCACTCGTGACAGGATGTTTGAAGAATATGAGAAGGCATATCCTGAGTACGGTTTTGGGAAACACAAGGGCTATGGCACCAAAGTCCACATGGACGCTCTTCGTAAATTTGGTCCGACACCGATTCATAGAGTTTCTTTTAAGCCGGTTAAGCTTGCCCTCCCAGAGAATGTCAACAAACGTTTCGACCGAGAGCTAAAACCTCGTAAGTAGGAAGAGGTTGCTCTCTTTGGCTTTGTACGCTAGGGTGAGGGTGCGTTCTTTTACTATTATGTAGTCACTCATCACTTTTTTCGGAAGGAATTACCCATGTCTACTGAGCTGAGACAGATACATTTGGGCGGTGTACTTATGCCGCACCAAAGCATTTCGCTTGCGTATCCTAAAGGAGAGCGATCGCTTCAAGAAGAATTGAACACACCGCGACCGATTGATTTCCCTCATACAGCATCAGGAGTATGGGAAACGCTTCGGTCTCGACTCGGGGAGGGATCAGAGGGTTATGCTCCAGAAATCGTACCCTATGAAGTGGGTCTAAGCGCTCACCAGCCTCGAAAAGATCCGCACAAGAAATATATACGAGCGCCGGGAGCACACAAACCCTCTCACTACGAAATCCTGTCGTACTTGGGTCAGTCTGCCTTTGTGCCGTGGCGCACTCTATTCGCCCTTGTAGATGCCGACGGAGCCAGTAATGGTGAGATATTCAGTACCCACGGACCAACCGTAGGACTCTATATCAAGACCAATACGGGTGGCATCATGAAGGTTATCCTTATGCGGTCCGAGGTTCAGGGGAGCTACATCTACTATATGGATAATCCCATAGTGCCTGATGCCATACGAGCTGGCCCGCTTGAGTATGGGACCAAAACCATCTTTGCCCTAGCTCGACCGTACGGGTGACTCAGAGTGGGTAAGATGGACAGAAAGTGTCCAACAATCATCATGTGCCGGAGCTCCACTTTAAGTGGACTCCGGCTCTTTTTCTTTCTACTTGCCAATATAGAGGCCTTGTGTTACTCTTCTTTTGTTAAATATTTCTAGAATTTTTACTGTTATGGCTCTTCCAAAGCAAAGACATACCCGCCATCGTCGAGATCGTGCTCGTAAGCAATACGACGTAGAGCTCCAAAATACCGCTACTTGTCCTAAGTGTGGTGCTCGTGTAATCACTCATCGTGCTTGCAAAGAATGTGGTACCTACAAAGGCAAAGAAGTGATCAAAAAAGCCGCTCCAAAGCTTAAGAAGGTCGCAGCTTAGTACAAACTTCTCTCAAATCTCTTCAAAAATCGTTCGTAAGTTCCTTGCAAAACAAAAACCATGGCCAATAGACACCTTCAGCGCTCAGTCGCAATGCAATCACTCTTTGAGTGGGATTTTAAGGGTCGCAAAAATGAACTATCACGCGCTATCTTGAAGCGTAATATCCAGGAGTTTGCGCCCGGTATCGATGATACTATTTTTGCTGAGCACCTGATCGAAGGTACACTCCGTGAGCAGAAAACGATTGATGCCTTGATTGTGAAGTGCGCTCCTGAGTGGCCACTTGAGCAGGTGACTGTGATTGATAGAAATATCTTGCGTCTTGGTATCTATGAGCTCATGTTTGGTAACTATGACGAAGTGCCTCCAAAAGTAGCTATCAACGAAGCTATAGAATTGGCTAAGTCTTTTGGAAGTGATGCCAGTGCTCGTTTTGTGAATGGTGTGCTTGGGACTATTTATCGTGAGATGGGCGAGCCTATGAAAGACGACGTATCGGCTAATCACAAACGTGAAGACGGAGAAAAG
>CAYLMF010000011.1:13376-17327 GCA_964385005.1 uncultured Bdellovibrionales bacterium
AACTAAGAAATAATACAAAGGAGGCTGCTAGAGAGCAGTCTCAAATTTTAGTCGAATAGCTATGAATCATACTGTAGATACAGCTGGCCTTGCAGCCACACTCGATATCACTATCAATAAAACAGAACTCTACCATGAGGCTTTGACACATCGTTCGTACTTAAATGAGCATCGTGATTATCGATACCCTCACAATGAGCGTCTCGAATTTCTCGGGGATGCTGTGCTGGAACTGGTGGTGACACGTCACTTGTTTGATACTCTTCCAAATCCAGAAGGGGAGCTTACTAGTTTTCGTGCTGCCTTAGTCAATGGGGAGATGCTTTCGGTCATCGGTAAAGAGCTTGGGATTGAACAGTATCTTCTTATGAGTCGTGGTGAAGCCAAGGACACTGGTCGTGCTCGGAGCTACCTTATCGCCAATGCTATGGAAGCCATTATCGGTGCTATCTATCTTGATCAAGGATACGATGACGCAGGTCTTTTTATCGAGCGTCATATCCTTTCTCGTTTACCAGAAGTGATGGAAAAGGGTCTCTATACAGATCCTAAAAGTCATTTCCAGGAAATGGCTCAAGAAAAGTCAGGCATTACACCAAGCTACGGCGTGCTTCGTGAATGGGGGCCAGACCATGACCGTCACTTTGTGGCGGGAGTTTTCCTCGAAGAGGAACTGATTGCTGAGGGTGAAGGCGCGAGTAAGCAGGATGCTCAGCGTGCCGCCGCCAAGAAGGCTCTAGAAGCTAAGGGCTGGTAAAAATATTGTATAAAAATTTTGAACCCCGGGACGCAGCTTGTGCGTACCGGGGCTCTTTTGTTCATCTACCTGTGTTACAGGCGGAACTTGATAGTAGTTTCCGAACCGCCTTCGATGGCGGCTCGGGCAGTGACATCCTGGCCGTTAATGATTTCCGCACGCTGGAGCGTAGGATTGGCGGGCAGGACACAGCCGCTCTCTGTGGTTTCGATGTAGCCGATGGTCGACAGAGCATTGGGTGTCAGGGCGGATCCTTGTGTGGTCGGCAGATAGACGAGGAGCAGTTGCCGGCAGGAATTTTCCTGCAGGATAGCTCGGGCCAAATGCTGGCCCGGCTGCGGCAGGTCGGCCAGGAATACCTGGTCCGTGCTTTCGTCAGGATTCGAACTAATGTTCTTGATAGGGTAGGTCAAGCTGAGCCCGCATACAGCAAGAAATCCGACCACGAGGGCAATTCTTCGGTGACTGGTTTTCATGATTAAACTCCCGTGAAAGGCTTTGTATAGGCCTAGGATGAAAGGAACTTTGTTGAATAAACACTACTAGTCTCCAACATCACATTATACATCCTTTTTAATTATTTGTCAATGGTACAAATACGAGCCTCTTTGGGGCGTACTCTTTTATTAAAAGACGAACCTCGCTATACTAAACAAGTAATAAGGAGTGACCTCTTTTTTTGTGTATCTCAAGAAGGTAGAAATTAACGGTTTTAAATCATTTGCCCAGAAGACGGTTCTGGATTTTTCGCCGACCCTTGATTCTGGATCAAGTGCTGCTCGAACCATCACCGCTATTGTTGGTCCAAATGGCAGTGGTAAATCCAATGTAGCCGATGCTATCCGCTGGGCGATTGGTGAGCAATCGGTCAAGAATCTCCGTGGTAAGAAATCAGAAGATGTTATCTTTGCCGGTACCGACAAGAAGGCTCGTATGGGAAGCGCCTCTGTCACGCTTCATTTTGATAATAGCGACAAGCGCATCCCGATTGAGTTTGGTGAAGTTTCTATTACTCGCAAAGTCTACCGCAGCGGCGAAAGCGAATACCTGATCAATGGTTCTAAGGTACGACTCTTAGATATTATCGACCTGCTTGCTAAGGCTGGTATCGGTAAGGATAGCTACTCTGTGATTACTCAGGGTATGAGCGACGCCACTCTCCAGGCTACGCCACTTGAGCGTCGTAGTATTTTTGAGGATGCTGCCGGTGTGAAGCAGTACCAGATAGAAAAAGAGCGCTCGCAGCGAAAGCTCGTGAATACCGAAGAAAACTTGGTGCGTGTAGAGGCCTTGATTCAAGAAATCGAACCGCATTTGAAGGGCCTTAAACGTCAGGCAGAAAAAGCCTCACAGGGTAAGGATGTAGCTTTGAAGCTTCATGAAAAGCAGGTTTTGCTGTATGGCTACCTCTGGAAGCAATTTGAAAAAGAACGAAGCACGGTCCTGGTAGAACGAGATACGCTTCAGAAGCAGGTTTTTGAATTGGAAGTCAGTACCAATACGCTTTCCGGTGAAATGAGCATGCTCCGAGAACAGCTTGAAGGGGAACAAGAGGAAGTAGAGTTTGTCAAAGCTCTGGATTTGCTCCGTACCGAACAAAACGATATCGAACGCAAGCAGAGTGTGTTCCGTGGCAAAATTGAAATCGAACGTGAACGCCAGAAAGAGGAAGAAGTGATACGTACTATCCCAGTCGATTTACCGTACGTCCAAAATGCTCTTGATGAGATTCGTCAGGCGCAGAGTATGCTGGTCAATAATATTGCCAAGTGCCAAAGCCTTGATGAACTCGTAGAGCTCAAAAAACAAGCAGAAGCTATTCAGGAAAAACTGAGTCAACTCAACCAAAAGGCGAGCGAAGGAAGTGTCAAAGAAGTCCAAGTGATTCGTTTGCCAGTAGCAGAGAAAGAAGCTAGTGATGCACGTATTAAGGAGAGTGAAGACGAGCTCAAAGAGATGAGTGCGCGCTACGAGACAGTGAAGAAGTCTATCAAAGAGTTAGAAGAAAAAATCACTACTTCACGCGATGCTACTAAAGCCAAACGCGATGCGTTCTTTGTCAAAGAAAAGGCCTGGCGTGAAACTGAGATGGAGCTCGCTCGCAAGAAGGATGCTCTAAACGATATCAAGGTACGCCTTGCGCGTGTAGAAGTGCGTGAAGAAGATCTGACCAAGCTGGTCCAAGAAGAGCTCAGTGTCGCACCAACGACACTCACTTATGACGAGGCTATGCCAGTCGAACGTGAGCGCTTAGAGCGTGAGATTACTCGTTTGAAGATAGAAGTAGAACACATAGGCAGTATTGATCCTGAAGTTGTCCATGAATATGAGGAAACTCAGGAGCGCTACGATTTCTTGACTCGTGAGTCTGGTGACTTACGTCAGGCAATGGAGAGTTTAGCGACCGTTATCGCAGAAATGGATCAAAAAATCGAAACCGCGTTCAAAAAAGCCTTTCACGATATCCGTGAGAAGTTTGCCGAAAACTTCAAGATTATTTTTGGAGGTGGAAAAGCCGAACTTTCACTCATTGCTGTACAGAAGAGAAGGCGCGGTGTCGATGCTGAGCTCGAAGGCGAGGCAGTAGACGAGGAAGCAGCTTTCGAAGAGTCTCAGTCGGGGATTGAGATCTCTGCTTGTCCGCCAGGAAAGAAAATCACCAACCTCTCCATGCTTTCAGGGGGCGAGCGATCCTTGACCTCCCTAGCCCTTTTATTTGCTATTATCTCTTATAATCCGCCGCCATTTGCCGTCCTCGATGAGGTGGAAGCAGCCCTCGATGAGGCTAATTCTCGTCGTTTTGGGAAGATGCTTGGGGAGCTTTCGCGTCATACGCAGTTTATCGCTATCACCCATAATCGCGAGACGATGTCGCACGCTAGCCTCTTGTATGGCGTAACTATGGGGGCTGACGGTATTTCACAGCTCCTCTCTGTCCATCTCGACGAAATAGAGAAAAAAGTGCTCAAAGCTGAGAATAGGCTTGACCCCATTAGAGCTAATTAAAGCAATTATTAGAGACACCTAGTTTAAAGAAATGTTTATCATAGGCGTATGATTGGCTGTAATAAGGACCGGGTTAGCTCTAACGGGGTTGACGCCAATCTAAAAAGGCGGTATAGTGAACCCTGTATATAACTTAACTGATTCCAAAGCGTAAAGTATGTTGACTATCCGTTTTAACCGCACTGGTA
>CAYLMF010000011.1:17427-20899 GCA_964385005.1 uncultured Bdellovibrionales bacterium
TTAACTGATTCCAAAGCGTAAAGTATGTTGACTATCCGTTTTAACCGCACTGGTAAGAAGAATCGCGTTTCTTATCGTTTGGTCCTTCAAGAAAAAACTAAAGCTCCTGGTAAGCGTCATATCGAAATCCTCGGTAGCCATGACCCACACACCAAGACTACTATCCTTAAGAAAGACCGTATCTTAGAGTGGCTTTCTAAGGGTGTTCAGACTTCTGATACTGTACACAATCTTCTCGTACGTGAAGGTCTTATCGAAGGCAAGAAGGTAGTTCGCAAGATGCCTCGTCCTGAGCCTAAAGAAGAGCCGGTAGTAGAAGAGGTAAAAGAAGCAGTAGAGGAAGCAGCAGCAGAAGTAGTTGCCGAAGCTCCAGCAGTAGAGCAAGCTACTGAAACGGTTGCCGAAGAAACAGTATAGATTCTTGACGAGAGGCATTTTGTCTGATAGTCTAGATACACAACAAAACACTCCGTAGAAACAAGGCGTTCGCCAGTAGGCAACATAAGTCCTTGTGAGGAACTTCACAGCAGTCATTGGTCATATCCTGACAAAAGATAGTGCTGGGAAATTTCTCATCTGCGGAAGTTCCGCAGATTTTTTTTAATTTACAAATCTCATATGCAGACCAAACAACAAAAGGAAGTCTTGGTGCAGGAGGTAGTAGATAAAATCAAAGATTCAAAAGCTTTGGTTTTCGCTAACTACCAAGGAGTGAATGTGAAAGACATCACAGAACTCCGCCGAGAGCTTCGCAAAAGTGGTTCTGGCTGGCAGGTACTGAAGAAGACTCTTCTCAATATCGCCCTAAAGAACGCTGGTGTCGAAGTCAACAGTCGTGAGCTGAGTGGGCAGATCGGTGTAGCCTACTCAAAAGACGAAGTAGTAGCAGCCAAAACTCTCTCAGACTTTATCAAGAGTCACAAGGGAACCAAGTTTACCATCGAAGGTGGTTCACTCGGGGAAAAGAATTTGAGCGCAGTAGAAGTGCAGGCCCTAGCCAAGCTTCCAAGTCAGGATGAGCTTCGAGGACAACTCGTCGGAACTCTCCAGGCTCCAATCTCAAGTTTTGTTCGAGTATTGGGTGGCAATATCAGTGGTTTCGTCCGAGTGCTCAAGGCCATTGAAGAGCAGAAAGTGTAGGCGTAAGCCGGAATCCCGTACCTTTTCTAAGAATAGATTTACACGAAAAAATATTGTAAGACGGAGTCGCATCCGTGGAAAAGTCTAACAATAATAAGAATGTGTTTTTGGAAAAGGTACTGGGACGTAATGGCTATAATAATTTTAAAATCATTAATAGTAATAAGATTATGTCAGAAGAAAAAAAGGAAGTAGTAGTACCAGCAAAGTTTGAAAAAATCGTTGCTGAAATCGAAAAGATGAGCGTTCTTGATCTTTCAGAGCTCGTATCTGTACTCGAAGACAAGTTTGGTGTATCAGCTGCTGCTCCTATGATGATGGGTGCTATGCCAGCTGCCGCTGGTGCTGCAGAGGCTGCAGACGAAAAGAGTGACTTTGATGTAGAGCTTACCTCAGCTGGTGCTCAGAAGATCAATGTTATCAAGGCTGTTCGTGAAATCACCGGTCTTGGTCTTAAGGAAGCTAAGGACCTCGTAGACGCTGCTCCTAAGGTTATCAAAGAAAAGGTAGCTAAGGCTGAAGCAGAAGAACTGAAGAAGAAGCTTGAAGAAGCTGGTGCAAGCGTAGTATTGAAATAAGCATCCCTTCTTTATAGAAGAAAACAAACAATCCGCCTGAGGGCGGATTTTTGTTTTGTTTGGAAGAAGTTGATATAATACGTGAGTAATTTAAACAAATATCTCGTATGGAATTTTTTGGTGTAGATTTGGTAGAGCTTATTCGTACCGTCGGATACGCTGGAGTGTGGGGGATTGTTTTTGCAGAGACTGGACTTTTCTTAGGATTTTTCTTGCCAGGAGATAGTCTTTTGTTTGTGGCTGGCTTCCTCTCAGGCGGAGGCTACTTCTCTCTTCCGATTATGCTTATCGGTGTCTCGGTATCAGCTATTTTGGGAAACTTTGTGGGGTATGAGTTTGGGAAGTTCGTGGGTCCGAAGCTTTTTCACAAAGAAGACTCGCTTATCTTCAAAAAGGCGCATTTGCGTAAAGCTCAGCGTTACTATGAGCATCACGGACCTAAGACCATCTTTTTAGCTCGATTTATGCCTATTGTGAGGACTTTCGCTCCAATTGTGGCCGGTATAGCCCAAATGGACCTCAAGGTCTTCTGGTTCTATAATATTGTCAGTGGGGTAGTATGGTCTTTTTCACTTATTCTCCTTGGTTATTACCTCGGTAGCGTAATAGATGTCGATAAGTACCTGCTCCCAATTGTCCTTCTGATTATCTTTCTTTCTTTCCTTCCAGCGATTATTTCTTACATCAAAGAAAAGCGTCGCGGACAAACAAACTAAAACAGAGATATAATAAAAACCCCCAGGAAAGGGGGTTTTTATTTTCTCCATCACAAGTAGACTAAGCAGCCTGTTCTTTGAGGTAGCTGAGCATAGTGTCTGCATCACTGACCAGAAAAGGATCAGTCTGACAGTTGTCGCTGTAGCCTTCCTCGGCAAAGACTTGCTTGATTTCTCCATCCTCTACGAGCATAGAGTAGCGCCATGAACGGTCACCAAAACCAAGATTTTCTTTCTTTACGAGCATATCGACTCCACGGGTAAAGTCGGCATTGCCATCTGGAAGCATTTTGACCTTACTTACTCCGAGGTCATCAGCCCACTTCTTCATGACAAAAGCATCATTGACTGAGAGACAGTAGATTTCATCTACACCAAGACCCTTGATTTCATCATACTTAGCTTCATATCCAGGAGCATGAGTAGAAGAGCAGGTAGGAGTAAAAGCACCTGGGAGACCAAAGACGACAATTTTCTTGCCACCAAAGAGTTCGGAGCTGCTCACATCCTGCCAACGATAGGGGTTTGGTCCTTCTACGGACTCATCGCGGACACGTGTTTTGAAGATTACTTCAGGCACACGGCTACCTACGAGTTTGTGCGACATATATTTGTGTTAGGAAATTAGTGCCTCACAAGAGGCTCTCTCTATGATAGAGACTCCCATGCAAAGAGTCAAAAAAATGGTATAATATAAAAATAATTACAAAATAAAACGCATATGGAAACATACAAGGGCAGCTGTCACTGTCAGGCAGTTCAGTTTGAGGCAGATATGGAGCTTACCAAAGCTATGGAGTGTAACTGTAGTCACTGCTATTTGAAGGGCTTTCTCCTAGCCTTTGTACCAGGGAGCAACGTCCGGATTCTCTCAGGTGAAGACATGCTGACTGAATATCGTTTCAACAAGGAGCACATAGCGCATCTTTTCTGCAAAGTCTGTGGTGCTCAGCCGTTTGGTCGGGCCAATGACGCCGAAGGCAATATGACCTACGCCATCAATATCCGCTCTCTCGAGGGAGTAGTGCCAGAGAGTCT
>CAYLMF010000012.1:0-8485 GCA_964385005.1 uncultured Bdellovibrionales bacterium
TACGATCACGAGTCTGATCATTGAAACGAGTACAAAATTCCTGAATGTTAAGACCGTGCTGTCCAAGAGCTGGTCCAATTGGAGGAGCTGGATTGGCCTTACCGGCGTCAATCTGCAGTTTGATCATTGCTTTTACTGTCTTTGCCATAATAGTAACGTTTTAATAAGTAATGTTATGCTTTGCGAATCTGAAGGAAATCGAGCTCGACTGGAGTTTCTCGTCCGAAGATAGAAACCAACACCTTGACCTTACCCTTCTCATCATCAACTTCCTGAATCTTACCATCAAAGTCTTTGAATGGTCCGTCAGCAATCTTGACTGAATCCCCCACGCGGACATCAATTTTGTACTTCGGCTCAGCAACGCCCATGCGCTTCTTCAAGCTCTCAATCTCTGCTGGGTCAATCGGTGTAGGAGTAGTACCAAGGCCGATAAAACCAGTCACGTTTGGAGTGTTACGTACCACATACCATGAAGCATCTGTCACCATCATATCCACAAGCACATACCCAGGGTAGATACGCTCTTCGATCACTACGCGCTTACCAGCTTTGATCTTGATCTTCTTTTCCTTTGGTACGAGTACGTCAAAGATAAGATCCTGCATATCCATAGACTCGATACGCTGCTTGAGGTTGCGGGTCACATTGTCTTCATACCCTGAATAAGTATGAAGGACATACCATGAACGCCCGTGATGTTGTGTTTGCTTTGCCATAAGTTTATTTCAAAAGAAATGTTTCTACTAAGTAACTAAAAAAATAGTCTAGCCCCCCAAGAAAAAGTGCCACTATGAGACTCATCACGATTACCAGCATAGTGTACTTGGTAATGGTCTCACGATTTGGCCAATTTACTTTGAGCAACTCCACTTTTGCCTCTTTCAAAAAACGGAAAAGGTTTGCCATACAAAAAGGTTCAAATATATACGAAATTTCAAGGTCTTAAAAAAAGCCCCGAAGGCTTTTAATAGAGAATCACTTTGTGTAGAGAATACCAGATACTCCCCTGATTGTCAAACAAAGCCCTCAAATGAGCACTTAGTGATGATTCTAACCCTTAAATTCTAAGAAAAAAGCTCTATTTCACGAAAAAAGAGTTTATAATGCTCTAGATTCTCCTCAGCTTCTGCTCGGGTAAGCGTCATAGCTGGATCGTTTATTATGCGGTTACGCAAGGCATGCGCTATCTCAAGTTCTGGCTTAGTCTCAAGGTGATGGCTTTTCATCCCTTCGAGACGTTCTTTCATATTCGCCCCTCCAAATGACATACTTCGAAGCACCTCATCAGCAAAAGCATCCGCTTCGATCAGTGCCGCTTTATACTGCGACTCACTCCCGTGCTCTAAACGGTCCAAAATAGTCTCCCAACGCTTAATCAGTTTACTGCGACTTGCGAGTGGTCGCTTGTGCTGGAAAAGTGTCATCCGTAAATCACCAGCCACATCTCGGTGCGAAAATAAGAGTACAATATTGATAAAAAGAACTGCGCAATAGATAAAAAGAAAAAACTTAATAAAAGCCACCAGAAACGAGGTCTCCCAGAAATGGAGTAACCCTGCGAAGATGCCGCCAAAGACAGCAGCTATACTTATATCCATAGTATGCTTAATTAGATTTCTTTATGTCTTGTTGTTTTTGTTCCAAAGCATGAGCTACTCGCAAAAGACCCTCTTCGTCAAACCATTTTGAGAGAAACTGCCCCCCAATAGGTAGCCCTTCTTTATCCCCGATAGGCAACGAAAGTGCTGGCACTCCGGCCAGGTTGGCAGTGACAGTATAGATATCCGAGAGATACATGGTGAGTGGATCAGTAGTTTTTTCTCCAACGGGAAAAGCAACCTCTGGTGTAGTTGGTGTAAAAAGGACATCAACAGTCTTGAAAACTTCTTCAAAATCCTGACGAATGAGTGCGCGTACACGATCAGCTTTTCCATAATATGCGTCATAGTACCCGGCTGATAAGGCATAGGTACCTAGCATGACACGTCGCTTTACTTCTTTACCAAGTCCATGCTGACGATTTTGTAAGTATGTATCCAAAAGAGAGTCTCCGCTTTTTTGCCCATCCGTATCGGTATGAGTTACACCAAAGCGAATCCCATCTAAACGAGCAATATTAGAACTCACCTCTGCCGGCATCAGCACATAGTATACCGCTAGGGCCATCTTGGTATGCGGAAGTGACACAGGTACGAGTACCGCTCCAAGAGACTCTAAATTTTTCTTGGCAACTTCCAATGCTTCTCGAATGCTTGGGTCAATACTTTCACTCATGTATTCTTCTGGAATACCAACACGTACACCCTGTATATCTCCTGTCAGTCCATCTTCAAAAGACTTATTGGTAAGTGTTGGTGCGGCGGTGTTATCCATACTATCTTCTCCTGCAATACGAGAAAGAAGGATAGCGGCATCTTCTACAGAATCCGTAAAAGTGCCTATTTGATCAAGGCTCGATGCCATAGCCATAAGTCCACTCCGGGATACTCGTCCATACGTTGGCTTGAGCCCTACTACACCACAAAAAGCTGCTGGCTGACGAATCGATCCTCCTGTATCGGAACCAAGTGCCCACACAGCCATCTGAGAGGCTACCGCTGCAGCCGAGCCACCTGATGAGCCTCCTGGTACACGAGTAATGTCTCGAGGATTTTTCGTTATCTGATAAGCGCTATTTTCAGTTGATGAACCCATAGCAAACTCATCCATATTGGTCTTACCCAAGAAGAGCGCTCCTGCTTCTCTGAGGCGCGTAATCACTGTGGCATCATGAGGGGCGATGTAGTTCTCAAGAATCTTTGAGCCAGCTGTGGCGCGTACACCTTGAACCAAAATATTGTCCTTGATAGCCCCTGGTATACCCTCTAAAAGATCAATTTCTTCACCGCGAGCAATCTTTGCATCTATCTTACGAGCCTCAGCTAAGACTGCTTCTTTTTCAAAAACAGTCAGGTATGCTCCTATTTCTTTGTCAGCACTTTCAATACGAGAAAGGTATTCCAGAGCCAAGGCCTCTGCAGTAATCTTTCCTTCTATCAACTGTTGGTGTAATTGTCGAATCATATTATAAAACCTGTCTTACTTTTAAGGCTCCTCCGGCTACTTCTGGCATATTTTCCAAAATTAACTCTCGCTCTTTTCCATCATGAACCAAAGCTGTATCTGTTCGCGGTAGCGCATAGCGTACGAGGGAACTCTCTTCGTTGTTCACCTCTACATCCTCAAAAGCCTTTAGCTCATCTACAAAACCGAGAACTCGGGTCAGATCTTCTTGATACTGGCTTTTTTCTTCTTCGGTGATTCCAATTCGAGCCAAGTGAGCAATGTGTTCTACTGTCTGTGCATCAAGCATAGTATTTCCTTGATCTTAATTAACCTCTGAAAGCATTTTTTTGAATTCCTCTTCATTGAGGATAGTTGTCCCGAGTTTCATGGCTTCCTGATACTTACTACCCGGTTTCTCTCCTACAAGGACAAAATTTGTTTTTTTGGTAACAGCATTTGTCACAGAACCACCATATTGCTTAATCATATCTTTGGCTTCATCTCTTGTAAAGGAAGGGAGTTCACCTGTCAAAACAAAGACTTTCCCTCCAAAAATCCCGCCTTCTTTTTTTTGTTTATGTTTATACACAAGCTCTACTCCTGCTTGCTCTAACTTTTCTAACAAAAGTACCTTATTTTCATTCTCTATCCATCCCCTAAGGCTTTCTGCTACTACCTTCCCAATTCCATTGATACCCTCTACTTTCTCTTCCGGAAGATTCTTCAGTGCCTGTCCCCACTCAGAAGGTTTCGCCTGATGAATTTCCGGCAAAGCCTCAAAGAGTATTTCTGCAGTCTCTTCACCTACATGACGAATCCCAAGGGCATACAGAAACTTCGGGGCTACAATAGCTTTACTCTTTGCAATAGCCGAGAGAAGCTTCTCTGTTGACTTAGGAGCAAAACGCTCCAAAGGAAGCAAATCTCCTTCAGTAAGAGAGAAGATATCGCCGAGATCACTGACAAGTTCTTCGGCCATCAGCTGCTCCACAACTTTTTCTCCGAGTCCTACGATATTAAAACCTTTTTTGGAAACTCCATGGATAATATTTTGCAATTCCACGGCATAACAGTTTTTATTACTACAATAAAGTGCAGCGCTCAAGTCTTCTTTTTCACCCATCTTTTGTCTTTCTGTGGGACTGTCACACAAGGGGCATACCGTAGGCATCGCCACTCTTGTTTCATTACCATTTCGTAAATCCACAAGCACTGAGACAATTTCTGGGATAATATCTCCTGCTTTCTGGAGGATAACCGTATCGCCAATACGTACATCCAAACGCGCAATTTCATCGAAGTTATGAAGCGTTGCCCTGCTTACTGTAGAGCCGGCTACATGTACTGGGCGAAGATGTGCCACTGGCGTCAATGCTCCTGTCCGACCAATCTGCACCTCCACAGCCTCCACTACGGTCGTTGTCTGCTCGGCCGGAAACTTATACGCCACCCCAAAACGCGGAGACTTACTCGTATAGCCTAAAGCCTCTTGCAGTTTACGCTCATTGACTTTGATAACTATACCGTCCAAACCATACGGTAATTCATGACGCTTAGCGGTCCATTCTTCATAGTACGCCTGAATAGCTTCTGCATCATTTACCAAACGATAGTGAGGGTTGGTCAAAAAACCAAGATTCTTTATAAGCTCAAGCTCTTCATTTTGGGTTTCTGGCACTGTTATACCGTTACCGGAAACGTCATCTATATCGTACACAAATGTCCTCAGCTTTCTCTCTGCTACCACTTGAGGATTGAGCTGACGAATAGTCCCTGCCGCAGCATTTCTTGGATTGGCAAACACCGCCTCACCCGATTCCATACGTTCTTTATTGATACGCGTCAGCTCAGCCTCCGGCAGCCATGTCTCTCCAACAAAGACTCCGCTCACCGGCTTATTGAGTACAAGCGGAATAGACTGGATAGTGCGTAAATTTTCCGTAACATTTTCTCCTACACTTCCATCGCCACGAGTAGCCCCTTCTATAAGCTCGCCCTCCTCATACGTGAGAATTACCTTGAGACCATCAATCTTCAACTCACAGACAAATGTCGGCGTATCAGAAATATCCGCTTTACTGAGCATGCGCTTAATTCGTTCACACCAAAGCCCAAGCTCTTTCTGATCAAACACATCATCAAAAGACCACTGCTGATGTCGATGCGTTACTTTTGAAAACGCATTCAAAACTTCGCCCCCTACGCGACTTGTCGGACTATTGGTCATCCTCAGTTCTGGATAGGCTTCCTCCAAGCGTACAAGCTCATGAAAAAGAGCATCGTATGCCTCATCACTAATACTTGGAGCATCCTCCACATGGTAACTCACGCGGTGCTTTTCTACTTCTTGTGTAAGCTTTTCAATTCTTTCTTGTGCTTTTTTCTTATCCATAAAAACAGGCAAAAACAGGTAATTTACCTTTAGTATAGCACAAAAATATATTTTATCTTACTGAAGATTTGATCCCTCTGGACCATAGTCACGCAAAGATACCGTACTTTGAATGCTGGCTTCATGAGTCCCATTTTTAATAAGAAGTGTTGCGGTTACCTTACCTACTGTTCGCGGAGAATCTGATGAAGGCGTAATATCAAACCCTCCAGTTACAGTGCCTGTACTGACCATTTTATAATCATTTGTTGTAAAATTTGTACTATTACAACTATTGGCCGATCCAACGCTCGTACTTGCCACCTCTATCCCACCTCCACTCAAACGATATTTCAGACACAGCTGTTGAGAGTGATCAAAAAATTGCACACTGGAAGCCCTGGCAGTAGAAGAATCAGGATCAACAATAGTACCCGTACGAAGCTCCTTAGAAAGAATGGCCATCAAAAACTGTGCGTTCTCAATATCGCGTTGCAAGTTTCGTGTATACCGATAATTGGCAAATGTTTGCACAAAAATCTGTGACGTTGCCACCATGATAATAGTAAAAATAAACAAAGAGACCATCACTTCTATAAGCGAAAAGGCCTTTCTTTTTGGTTGAGAAGATGCATGCATCATAAGAGGCCCCATTTAGTCAAAAATACTTCTGAAAAAACACACTTATTCGCCAAAGTACAGTTGGAGGTATTGCCGTTAGAAGGCACGAATGACGGCATACTATTGCTATTGGACCAATCCCAAAATACGTACGCTACCACCTTCGCTGTCTTATTGGCATCATTGTATTCCACATATGTGTAACGAGCGAAACGATCTGGCGTACCGGTATGCTCAAAACGATCCCCGTATACTGGGTTAACAGGAGTAGTCAAGTAATATCGTTGACTCGATGGACCACCCTGACTGGCGTAGCACTGGAAACTCCCGTCTATATCAAAACGACAATTTTTCTGACTTTCATCAAAACCCTGAAATCCATCCCCGCCGTTACCACCATCAGCCTGCAGAGCAAAGTTTTGGTCTCGTACATTACGTACAAGCTCCACCCCCTCTTGAGCCAGCTGTGTCGCTACCACTGCGTCACGATTATCATAACTGTAGCCTAAGCTCGATGAAACAAGCGCCGATGTAGCTGTTAGTCCTACGGTAAGCACAAAAGCTGAAATAAGCACTTCTCCAAATGAAAAGCCCTTTCTTACTCTCTTGTTTTTCTTATTTTTGTTTTGCATATTTTATGGACAACTCACAGTACCCACTTCGCTTTTCACTAAACCGTCTCTATAGACACATGTTACCCCACTCACACTTCCGGCTTTTATAACCGGGAGAGCCACACTTGCTGTGCCGATATTTGGTTTACCATATGGAAGGGTAAAGCCTAAACTTCCCGTACCCGAAAAAAGTACCCCTCCTGGTAAGGTATACGTAGCTATATCTCTCGTCTGATTACAAGTGCCTGAACCATTTTTGTAGAAGTATGTAGTTGTATAATTCGCTGACCCACTCGTCCAAGCAATCTGATATAAACATGGATCTGAGTTAGCTACTATCTGCTTTCCAGTAAGCGCATACTGCTGCAATTCTCGTATACTATTGACCAGCGTGCGCGTTGCTGCATCTACTGCAGACTGACTCCTTCCACTACTAACACTCGAAAAAATCACAGCCGACATAATAGCAATAATAGCTACTACTACAACCACTTCAATCAACGTAAATCCTTTTTTTTGATATTTCATTTTTTTATACTAGCACCTTTATAGATTCTTTCCTGGTGGCTCTTCGTACCCTTTTATTATACAGTAAGAAACTTTATCTATCGAATTTTGAACACCAAACTACTCACCACATAAAAAATCGCAACCACTCTGGCCGCACCTGCTCAATACTAAGTATACAGAGAATTCCCAATACCAAAAAAGGTGCAAAAGGTACCTGTGTTTGGAGGTTTTTTTTGTGCCAAAAAAGGAGACTCAATCCAAAGAGCGCTCCACTCGCAAAAGCCGTAGTGAGCATCAAAAGCGTAAGCTTCACCCCCACTGCCATTCCGCCAGTCAGTGCTATCCATACATCGCCCCAACCCATCCACGTTTCTTTGGAAAAATACACCAAGAGAAAAAAGAACGCCCAAGCACACAAACCTCCCAAGGCAGAGTTCCAGAGAGTTGTTTCAAAAATAGGTAGTTGTCTTTCAAAAAACAAAAAGTAGAGAGTGGTATAGAGTGCCGTCACTACAGTACTACTGACCAAAAACACGAGTGGAATCTCCATGGAGACCACATCAGAAACCACAATCAAAATACACAATGAAACAAGTATACAAAGCCAAAGTGTCGTAAGCCATGTCTCTGGATTCAGTGGATCAAAAAACAACGCAGCTACCCAAAGAAATGCGCCACCAGTCCCCAGCTCAAACCAAAGGTGCTGACTTGGTATAAGAGCCTTACAACTCCGACACTTCCCTCCCAAGAAGAGATAGCTCCAGACGGGGATATTATCATACCAAGCAAGGGTAGTGCTGCAGGTATCACAGTGCGAGCGTCCTCCGATGTAGTCCTCTTCTCTTTCGGTACGGATAAAAACGACATTGAGAAAACTCCCCACGATAAGCCCTACTCCCAAGAAAAAAAATAGATAAAACATATACCCTTAGTATAGACCAAATAACTCAGAATATAAATAAAACCTCCATTACGGAGGTTTTATTTATACATCTTCAAGGTTTTTTAACAACCTGCAAATGAAGTCACGCCTGTTTCTGTCATAGTAGCTGTACAAGTAACAGTAAGCGTTGAAGAGTCAAGGATAAGGGTAAATGTCCCCGCGCCACTTGGACCACAATCAGCGGTGTCCCCTGTACCATTCCAAGCAGCTCCAGTAGGAAGTGTTCCTACAGCGGTCTGCAATGAAGCAGCATCGGTGACGCCAGTATCTTCACAGTGCTCCAGGGCACTTGATTGGATAGAGCTGGCCTGAGCCTTAAAGGTAGCTACCTTGGCTTTATCACGAGCACTCGAGAGACTAACCAAAACTACCGATGCC
>CAYLMF010000012.1:8585-20575 GCA_964385005.1 uncultured Bdellovibrionales bacterium
GGCAATAACGATGAGAAGTTCGATAAGGGTAAAACCCTTTTGATTTTTTTTCATATTTTTTTATTAGACTTATTTATATTTTTTTAACAACCGGTGAAGGTCACTCCCGTATCTCTTAACACAGTTGCTGTACATGCCGTAGCTGCAGTAGAAGATAAGTTAAGCGTAAAGGTTCCCGCTCCTGAAGATCCACAGTTCTGGGCGCCACCAGCTGCGAAAGATACACCTGATGGTAAGGTACCAATAGCAGCTTGAAGACCAGCAACACTTAAAGTCGCAAGAGAGTCGCACTGAAGCACTGCTGAAGCCTGAATAGAGTGAGCCTGTGCTTTGTAAGCAGCTACCTTGGCTTTATCACGAGCACTCGAGAGACTAACCAAAACTACCGATGCCAAAATACCGATGATGGCAATAACGATGAGAAGTTCGATAAGGGTAAAACCCTTTTGATTTTTTTTCATACGCATACCTCTTTTTTATATTAATTTTTATTTTTATCTTGCTTACTTATACATTGAGTAAACCTACCTTTATTCTACAGCTGTCCTGCCAAATTGTAAATCGGCAAAAGCACTCCTACCACCAGCACTGCTACACCCATACCAAGAAAAACAATTAAAATAGGCTCAATCAATGTGGTCAGACTCTTCGTCATATTGTCTACTTCCTGACCATAGAACTTCGCCACACTTCCGAGTACCGTAGCGAGCGTACCTGATTCTTCTCCAATACGTATCATCTGCGCCAGCACGGGCGGAATTTCCTTGGCATTCATAAAGGCAGTACTGATATTTCCTCCGCTTCGTATCTGCTCTGCTGCACTCATGACAATCCCTTCATACACATGGTTACCGATCACCTCACTGGCTATGGTCAGTGCCTTCACGATAGGGATACCACTATTAAGTAGGGCTGAGAGGTTTTCAGCCAAACGAGTGATGTAAATATTTTGAGCCAAAGTGCCAATCACAGGAATCTTAAGGATAACCAGTTCTAATTCACGATGGCCTGAGGGAGTTTTGAGATAGTAGTAAAAACTACCTATAGCTGCGAGAACAATAAATAATACCGCCCACCAATACTCATTCATAAAATCGCCCAACCAGATAAGTACGGTCGTATACCAAGGCACACTAACTTTCATGCTTTTGATCAGTACCGTGATTTTTGGCAAAATAAATGTCACTACCAAAAAACCAATAATCGAGGCTACCGTCAAAACAAATATCGGGTAGTAGAGAGCTCCTTTGATTTTAGAGGTCAAGTGATAGTTTTTTTCGATATTGTCGGCCACAAAGTTGACTGCATTTTGGAGCGCTCCAGAGACTTCTCCTGCATGAATCATATTGACCGTCAGTGGTGAAAAAATATCTTGATGCTTAGCGAGGGCTTCCGAAAAAGGCATTCCATCCTGCACATCTCCCGCCATTTCATTGATAATAATAGAGAAATACGGGTTACTAATCTCTTCGCCAATAGTAGTAAGTGCTGAAACAATCGGCACGCGCGCTTCAATCAAGGTAGACATCTGACGAAAGAATACCATCTGTTCTTTTTGGCTTACACCTTCCCAAATCTTTGAAACTGTTTTGAGTAATTCAAAGCTCTTTTCCTCTTCAGCTTTGAGCGAAAGCGGAATAAGGTTATTGCGCTGCAAAATCTGAGCCGCCGTATCTGCATCTACTGCATCGACAATTCCCTCACGCACTTCACCTCCATCAGTTCTGGCTTTAAAAGTAAACTTCATATCAAAATATCATTAACTTAATCTTCTTTACTCAAAAGAAGCTGTAAATAGTCTCTATTTTTTGAGTAGTTGAAGGCATCATCCAAAGAAACAAGTCCGCGCTTCACCAACTCTGCCAAAGCTCGGTCCAGAGAAACCATACCGTCCTTGAGGCTCGTTTCTATCACTGAGTCAATCTGATGCACCTTATTTTCACGTATTAAATTTTCTACAGCACTATTTTTGAACATTATTTCTACCGCTGGGATACGCCCTCCTCCAATCTTTGGGATAAGACGCTGCGAGATGACGCCCAAAAGTACACTTGATAATTGAGCTCGAATCTGATTTTGCTGATGAACCGGAAACACATCTATCACACGATCAATGGTCTGAGCACAGTCATTGGTATGAAGCGTTGCAAAGATAAGATGCCCTGTTTCAGCGGCAGTCATAGCGGTACTGATAGTCTCTAAATCTCGAAGCTCTCCCAGAAGCACCACGTTCACATCTTCACGAAAAACAGCACGCAAAGCATCTGGAAAATTCTTAGCATCTCGCCCGATTTCACGCTGATTGATAATGCAGCGATCTTGAGCATAGACAAATTCAATAGGGTCTTCAATCGTAAGAATATGCTTCTCCAAATTGTGGTTAATATAATCAATAATAGCAGCAAGGGTCGTGGACTTTCCATGACCTACTGGTCCTGTCACCAGGACTAATCCCTGCGAATATTTCGAGAATTCATACAACGTACTCGGCACTGAAAGTTCATCTAAATTACGCAGTTTGTCCATCACAAAACGCATCGTGACACTGACATAGCCTTTTTGCAGAAAGACATTAGTACGAAAACGCACTTTGTCATCATAATTATAAGAAAAGTCAGTGTGACCCAAGGAGAGAAGTTCTTGTTTTTTGTCTTCAGTCAAAAGGACATCACTCAAGGCCTTCGTATCTGCTGGGACCAAAATCTTATCCTGAGAAACTGGATGCAACTTACCATCAACACGGATAGTTGGATAACGACCCACTACTAAATGCAAATCAGATGCGCCCTGCTGCCCTACGAGCGAAAGCAATTCCTTGAGTCGTTTTTCCGCACTCCCTGTTTCCATAAAATTATATCTTTTATATTGATTTTTATTCCTCGTCTACCAAAATGGTACCTTCTGTCACGCGTTCTATTTCTGATAGTGTAGTGATACCCTTGAGTACCTTTAGAATACCATCTTGCTTCATAGAAAGCATCCCCTGCTTATGAGCTTCATCTCGCACTACATTCTCTTGTCCTTTTTGATCAGAAATAACTTCGTGCATCTTACTATCAATATCCATCACTTCATAGATAGCGATACGTCCTTTATACCCAGTGTTGGCACATTTGGAACAACCCTTTCCTTTGTAGACAACTATTTTTTGCTTGACGCTTAATTCAAATGCTACTACTTCTTTCTCTGGAATTGTTTGAAAAATATCTTCGATAAGCTTCTTCTGTCCTGCAGTAATAATTTCTTCCATTTTACAACTATCACAAATACGTCGAACCAAACGCTGTGAGGCTACCGCCTGAAGCGACGAAGCCAAAAGAAACGGCTCAATACCCATATCTATCAAACGAGGGATGGTACCGATAGCATCGTTGGTGTGTAGAGTAGATAATACAAGGTGACCCGTAAGAGCAGCGTGGATGGCTAGCTCTGCTGTCTCGCCATCACGAATTTCTCCCACCATAATCACATTTGGATCTTGACGGAGGATAGAACGCAACCCTGAAGCAAAAGTATAGCCAATTTCTGGCTTAATCTGACTCTGATTAATACCTTCCAAGAAATACTCTACTGGATCTTCAAGAGTGATAATATTTCTCTCCTCTTTATTGAGAATTTGAAGAAAAGCATACAAAGAAGTCGACTTACCAGAACCCGTAGGACCAGTAATCAAAATAATACCAAATGGTTCGCGAATCTTCTTCTCAAGTATCTCTCGTCCCCTTCCCCACAAACCTAAAGCATCGAGATTTGCTACGTTAGTGGTTTTATCGAGAACACGCATAACTATTTTTTCACCCTCCATGACTGGTAGACTTGATACACGTAAGTCAACCTGCATTCCTTCAGCAGAACCAAAACGGATACGACCATCCTGTGGCTTGCGCTTTTCATCTATTTTTAGATTGGAAAGAATCTTAATACGAGAGATTACTGCCCTTCCCACTTCAAGCGGAAAAGAAAGTTCTGCCTTTAAGATACCGTCGATACGGAAACGTACACGATAGCTACTTTCGATTGGCTCTATATGGATATCACTCGCTCGATCATCAATAGCACGCTGCACGATAGCCTCTACCAACTTGGCTATCGGGGCATCTTGAAACACCGACATATCCTTCTTGGGAGCTTTCTCTATTTGTCTCTCGAGAGACTCCTTGTCATCTTTCTTAAGAGAAATAATAGCCTCAGAAACAGCTGTATCTGCGCCAGCATACTGCTTAGCAATCAACGCAAAAATCTCCGGACCAGCCAAAGCTACCTCTATACCGATCTTTTCTTTTTCCGAGATAAAGCGCAGTACATTTAAGGCCTCATAATTTTCTGGATCAAGCACGGCAACATACAGCACTCCTTCAGTCATTTTGTATGGTACGATACCATATTTTTTTGAGGAGTCTTGAGAAATATAGCGAAGCACCTCTTTATCAAAATTACGAGGCATTTCATCAAGAAATTCTATCCCGAGATTCTTAGCGCGCGCTGCCAAATCTACAGGAGCGCCCTTAGGCACAGCTGTCGTTTGAGCTGGATTCGCATCTTTAAATTGTATTTCATCAGTAGCCATCTCTTAGGATTTTTTTACTTACTGAAATGGATTAGCCCTTCCCGCCTTATCAACAGTCAAATTTGCCATAGCGGTCGCTGCCCACTCCTCGGCCTTGGTAACCTTAGCTAAATCAAAAGCATTCTTTCCAAAAATGGCTGCTCCTATGGCGTTTTTATTATCAATGTCTTCCACAAAATCAAAGCGTGCCTCAAATGAAGCCTCGAGTATATCGGCAGGGACATCTTCCTCTGTCTCACCCTCTTTTTTAGGGGCTACCACCGTCACATTTTTCACTTCATGCATACGATCAAGTGTGTACAAACGAGCCAAAAATGACTTGATATTGTCATAGTTACCCTTCAATTTTACCTGTGCTACAAAGTAACTTGGTTTCTGAGGAACATACACTGGCGTAGCAGACATCCCCAAGGCATCGGGAGAACCCTCATCAGGAACAATACCCAATGGCCCCGCGGCACCTTCCAGTGCCGGATCCAGCTCTACTTGTGGTAC
Source organism: uncultured Bdellovibrionales bacterium (assembly GCA_964385005.1). Taxonomy (GTDB): domain Bacteria; phylum Patescibacteriota; class Minisyncoccia; order Moranbacterales; family UBA1568; genus UBA1568. The sequence continues at coordinate 13,648 of CAYLMF010000012.1, forward strand.
CGTAAGCTCTTTGATGTCCATACCCGCTACAATCAGACCCGACTGAGCTGATAGAAAATTAAAAGCATCAATCACTCTTTCTTGATCAAGCTTGACCGGGTAAAAACGAAGCATGAAATCTTCTTGATCTTTATTTTGTTCAAGACTCATAGTCAGAGCATCGATATTGCTACGGAGTGTTTCTAGGCGATCTACCTCAGTCTTTTTTTGTGCCAGCTCAGCTCTTTTTTGCATCAAAGTATCATACTCAGGCTTGGCCATACCGATACCTACCACCAATGCCATAATGATAAAAAAAGGAACGAGGAGTAATTTGAGTTTCATAACAGTTTCCTTATATTTGTATATTTATTTCAGACCTTCTGATTTTAGAGTAAAAAGAATATCTCCAGATTCAGAATTAGTTATTTTTTCTACATGAATATTTGCATATCGTTCATTCGTCTTAAGACTGATAATCTGCTGTGCCAAAAACTTGAAGTCACTTGTTACTCCTTCCATCGATATATTTCCGTTTTCATGATCATACTGATATGAAGTAAGTCGCACACTTGGTATGATAAGACCCTCTAAGTCAGACAGTATGCGTGAAGTGTCGATCTGAGTTTCTGTGTTTTTACTCACCACTTCAATACGGTTTTCAAATGCTAAAATGCGGTCAATCTTTGGACCCTTCATTTCTATACCCGAATTATCTATCTGACTCTGAAGACCAGCTACTTCTTTATTGGTATTAAAAGAAAAATAATAAAGTCCTCCCCAAATACCCAAAACAAGTATGAAAATAATAGCTGAAACTACTACGCCTGTATCAAAAAACTTTCTCCGGCTTGTCTGACGGCCAGTTGTTGATTGTGAAAGGTTAATACCTGCCATGTCATTGTAAATAAATAATTACTTTTAGAGCCTTTTACCTAGGAGCTCTTTTAGAGCTGATGGCTTTTTATAATGCGCTTGCCCACCTGCCTGTACACTATCTATACCCGATAGGGCCAATCCAATTGCTACCGAAAACGAGGTGCCCAATTCTTCTATATCCTCTTTGTATTTTGGGTCATATTGAATTCTTCCCCATGGATTCCCCTTACGCACAGGCTGATCAAAAGCTTTCTCAAGATACGTAGTTAGTCCCGTAAAAGAAGCGGACCCTCCAGAAAGAACCACTTCTCTACAAGTAAATTCAGGATAACGCTCCAAATGTGAGCTAATCATACGTTTGCCTTCATCTATCATCACCTCCAAAGCAGGGAAGATAATCCTTGCTTCTGGTTCATTGAGAAAATCTTTATTACTCTTCTTTAAGACCTCAGCCCTTTCAGGAGTAATATCAAGCGTCTCAGAGAGAGTACGTGTTAAGTCTTTGCCGCCAACGTCTAAGTTACGACTTACTCGCACTAGTCCGCTTTCTACGAGTAGTAGATTTGTGGAGCGAGCTCCTATATCAATAAGAAGCACAAGGTCTTTTTGTGTACCAACTACCGCTCGTGCCAAAGAAAAAGTCTCTAGCTCCAAAAAGTCCATCTTCAATCCAGCCTTCTCTACGTAGTCACGATAGCGCTCTACTTCATTCTTCAGAGCGGCTACTACCAGCACTTCCTGACGCATACCTGTACCATCTGGCTTGGCAGTATTGCGTATCACGTCCCAGCTCAAAGCAATATCATTGAGTGAAGCAGGGATGAAACGTTTCGCCTCAAACTGCACAGCCTCTTCTAATTCTTTATCTTCCATTTCGGGAAAATCCACCAAAGAAATAAGTCCGATAAAAGCAGGCATTGCTACGTATGCTGCATCTGTCTCAGGATTCATACGACTGAGAAGTGCCTTTAGATAGGTCACCAAAACATCTCCAAAACTTTCACCTGGAGCAGCGCCATTTTTTTCTAAGTGCGACAAATTAACCTGGCCAAAATTAACCAGCTCAATGGTACCGTTTTTTTCTCTGATTTCAATGGCCTTGATTGAAGCTGTTCCAAAATCAATGCCTAAATATGTAGGATGGGAAAAACCGAACATTTTTTTGTTTTTATATACTAAAATAGTACCACGAAATCTTTCCCTCGAGAAGAGTCTCTTGATATTTACACCATACCTTTGTGCGTTGACAGAACGTCCAAAAAAAAATACACTAAAGAATGCTCATACAACTATGAAAGATACCCTATTTAGCCAAAGACTCACCTTCCATGCACGTCATGCTCTTAAGCAGTCGCGCGATTTAGCCTTCTTTACTCAGAGTCAAACAGTTGGTCCAGATCACCTACTCATTGCTATCTTCCTCGAAAACGGCAGCCTTGGCAGCAACCTCCTTGAAAGTATGGGGTTTGAAAAAGAAAAACTCCTTCGAGTTGCCAAAAAGAAGCTCCCTCACAGTAAACCTCTTCCCAAAGAAGCGCTTCTTCCTCCAAGCACCACTCTCAAGCAAGTTCTTGAGCGTTCGTATGCCCTTGCAAGCCAGTTTCAATCGCCATTCATTGGCACTGAGCATTTGGTGTATGCTCTCCTCGAAGCCGACGATACCCGGCTCGATGAGATTTTTATTGAACTTGAAATCGATGAAAAGAAAATAGAAAACACTCTTGCAAGCCACATGAACTTTGATTCTATTCCTGAACTTGCCCGCTTTCTCGATATGAATGAACCAAACCGTCAGCAAGTTCAGTTTGGCAAAACACGTCATGGCCAAGAAGCCGGTGGCACACCTATGCTTGAGCAATACGCCACCAATCTCACTCATCCAAAAGTGATGCCCGAGCATATCCTTTCTGGCAGAGATGAAGAGCTTATCCGTATGAGCCAAATTCTTGCTCGCAAACAAAAAAGTAATCCCCTTATCATCGGCGAGCCTGGCGTTGGTAAGACCGCGTTGGTCAGTGCACTCGCTCAAAAAATAAAAACCGGTGATGTCCCTCGTCAACTTATTGGCAAGCACATCTATTCTCTTGATCTTGCCCTTATCGTAGCTGGCACCAATTTCCGTGGTGAGTTTGAAGCTCGTCTCAAGGAAATTATCCGTGAAGCAACTGATAACAAAGACATTATTCTCTTTATTGATGAAATCCATACCCTTGTGGGTGCGGGCAATACCAGTGGCGGCCTTGATGCTGCCAATATCTTTAAGCCAGCTCTCGCTCGTGGCGATATTCAGTGCATAGGTGCCACAACCTTTAGTGAATACAAACGTCATATCGAAAAAGATGCTGCTCTCGAGCGTCGCTTTCAAACACTCAAGATAGAAGAACCAAGCAAAGAAGTAACCCTTCTTATGCTTCATAATGCCAAAAAATCCTACGAAGAACACCACCAAGTGCGCATCCCAGACACACTTCTCCCACTTATTGTCGATCTCAGTGAACGCTACATAGCTGATCGCTTTCTTCCTGACAAAGCCTTTGATGTCCTCGATGAAGCGGCTACTCTCGTAGAACAAACCACCGAGGCTACTCGCCAGCTCAAGAAAGAAATCGTTCTTAAGGAGGAACTCAAAACACTTCAAAAAACCAAGGCTGCACTTATCGAAGAAAGTGATTTTGACGAAGCTGCTATCTGTCATACGCGTATCGGAGAGACCGAGAAAAAACTGGCTCTTCTCGCCAAAGAACAGTCCAAAAAAGCACTCTCGTATCCCGTCATGGAACGCTCTCATATCCAAGAAACTATTTCTCGCATTGGTGGCATCCCACTTCACAAACTAGAATCCATCCAACCCAAAGCTCGACTCAACCGCTTACGCCGAGGATTAGCCTCACAGATTGTAGGTCAAAAAGAAGTCCTCTCTGTTTTGGAACACATCTTCGCACGTTCACTCTCACACCTCGAAAACGATGACAAGCCCCTTGGATCACTTCTCTTCCTCGGACCAACCGGCGTAGGTAAGACCCTGACAGCTAAAGTCATTGCTGAGGAATTTTTTGGCGACCCGAAAGCCCTTATCCGTCTTGATATGAGCGAATTCATGGAGCGTCACAGTGTGGCACAAATTCTAGGATCTCCAGCTGGCTACGTAGGCTATGGTGAAGGCGGTAAGCTAACTGAGCAAGTCCGTCGTCGTCCTTTTTCCGTTATCCTTTTTGATGAAATAGAAAAAGCTCATCCTGACGTCTTTAACCTCCTTCTCCAAATTCTTGATGAGGGACGTCTCACTGATGCAGAAGGACGCTCTGTTAATTTCCGTCATACCCTTATCATTCTTACTTCCAATATTGGTAGCAACATCTTTGCCAAGACCTCTTCGTTTGGTTTTGAAGAAAGCGGTCACAAAGACAAATCAAGTTCTTTTGCTCACCAAAAAACAAAGGTACTCTCTCACCTCAAAAAAGAACTCCGCCCAGAACTTCTCGCTCGCCTTGATCAGATAGTTGTGTTTCAGCCTGTTCTTGATAAGACACTCAAAAGTATTGTCGCTCTTGAAATGAACAAGCTCACAAAACGCCTCCACAAAAAAGACATTTTCCTGAGTTACTCAGATGAAGTCCTCTCCTACCTTGCTGGAAAAAGCCAGGCCAAAGAAGATGGAGCTCGTCATATTAAAAAAGTTGTCACCGAAGAAATTGAGAACCTTCTCGCCAAAACACTTCTCGAGGCTCCTGATTTCCGCTATCTTTACGTTAGCCAAAAAGATACTACTCTTGTGTGTCAAAGCAAAAAGAAACAATTCTAGCTTGTATACGTCCCGTTATAGACTTCTTTTTGGAAGGCCTTTTTCCTCATCGTTGCTTTGGCTGCTATCGCTACCAAACACTCCTCTGCGATGACTGCTTTAAGCGTATTCCTAGACGCGTACCCACAACCTTCTTTGTAGCCAACTCCCCTACCCATCAAAAGACCCTCGACTCTCTTACAAGCGCCACCTATTTTCAGGTCCCTCTTATTGGGCGCCTCATTCATAGCTTCAAATACCAATCCATCAAAGATCTGGCCTTGCCTCTTGGTAAACTTCTTAGTGAAGCTGTCTATCATACCAGCATTCCTTTGCCTGATATCATAACTGCTGTACCGCTCCACAAAAGACGCCTTCGTGAACGCGGTTTTAATCAGTCATTCCTTCTCGCCCAACACCTAACCCTGACACTCCATGAGCTCATGCCTTTCGTAGAGCATCTATCACTTTTGGAAAAAACTCGTCACACCAAACCACAAAGTAAACAGCAAACGAGAGACGCCCGCTTAGCCAATCTTGAGGATGCCTTTGCTTTACATCACCTCTATATAAAAGCTGATTTGGAAGGAAAAACTATCTGGCTCATAGATGATGTGACTACCACCGGAGCCACCCTCACTGCCTGTGCAAAAGTTCTCAAGTCCTATGGCGCCAAAGAAGTCCATGGCTTTGTCATTGCACACTAACTTTTTTCTTTCTTTCAGAAATCAGTTACACTAAAGAGTACTCTTTACTTTATTTTATCCCCTATGCTTACTTTTATTTCTACTATCTCAAGTATTGCCCTTCTCGAACTCATGCTCAGTGTCGACAATGCACTTGTCAACGCCTCACTTGCCGAAGAGCTCCCCAAGAAACTGCAAAAGAGAGCTATCTATATTGGTATCGCCCTTGGCGCCCTCTTTCGCTTTCTCTGTCTTTTTGTTGCTACTATTATTATCGAAAATCCCGCTATTAAGGCTATCGGGGCCTGCTACCTCCTTTGGCTGGCGTACTCACACTTTTTTCGCACCCCCAAGGAAGAGCGTTCACTCAAGCGCCATCCGCACTTTCGCCTTGTTATCGTTCAGATTGCCTTAGCTGATCTTGTCTTTAGTATCGACAATATTGTCGGTGCTATCGGTATCTCAAGCGAATACTCATACGTCGTTTTTGGGGTAGCAATTGGTATCCTTACTATGATTTTTGTTACTCCGCTCATGCTCCGCCTCATGAATACTTTTCCTTCTCTTATCAAAACCGCCTACGGCATCATCGCTTACATTGGTCTTGCTATTCTATTCGAAGTCGCTACCCATACCCATATCCCTGAGTACCTTACCTTTGCCTTTATTATCTTCACTATTTTAACCACCATGTGGTACGACAAAAAGAATCATCTAGCCAAAGAAAATTAAACCATGCTTACTTTTTTTACTGCTATCTTCAGTGTCGCTTTTATCGAGATTCTTCTCAGTATCGATAATGCTCTTGTCAACGTTTCCCTTGCCAAAAAACTCCCCCATCATCTCCAAAAAAAGGCTCTTATCTCCGGTATAGCTTTGGGTGGATTTTTCCGTATCGCCGGACTCCTCCTCGCTTCATTTCTCCTCACCAATCCCTACATCAAAACCCTAAGTGCTCTGTATCTTTTTTGGCTCGCCTACGAACACCTCTTTGCTAAATCCAAAGAAGGCTGGGAGCTCAAAAAGCGCAACCATCCACATATGATTCTGGCGCAAGTAATCATGGCCAACTTTGTTTTTAGTATCGACAATATCCTTGGTGTAGTCGGTATCAGCGACAATATTCTCTACATAGTTCTTGGAGTGCTCATCGGCGTCATAGCCCTTATCTTTATCACTCCATTTGTTTTGAGACTCATGCACCAGTTTCCTTCACTCGAAAAAATGACCTACGTCCTTCTTGTCTATATCGGTAGCGCTATCCTGTTTGAAGAATTCACTCACTACCACGTACCCGAGTACATCACTTTTCTTTGCATTAGCCTCGCTATGTTTATAGCTATTTGGATTGATAGAGATACATCCAAATAACTAAAAAGTCCCACGTATGTAGAGCTCTTTTCACTCTTATTTATACATTATTTTTACCAAACCACTTGGCTGCGTTTGGACGACGGTGCGGACAGCCTGGCCAGCAACATGGGCGACGCTTGCCTTTGAGTAAATCCTCTTGTAACCGTTTGATATGCCCTTGTCTTGTCTCTAGTTTTTTGACAATCGTCACATAGCAAATCCACTCATTCTGTGCCAGCGGCGTGAGGCT
>CAYLMF010000013.1:0-20157 GCA_964385005.1 uncultured Bdellovibrionales bacterium
AACGGTATCACTGGAGGTGCTGCTGGTTCAGAGGGTGGAACTCTTACGCTAGCTCTTGACCTTCTCGACGCGGCTGATGGTACAGGTGCCACTTCATCATTCTCTGGTCTTGAATTCCAGGGTACAGGCTCAAATGAACTCACTCTTCTTCAGGGATGTGCTGATAATGATGTTTTGACTTGGGATGATGGTGCGAATGAGTGGTCTTGTGGAGCACCAGCAGGAGGAGTTGCTGGTTCTGGTACCAGCGGTCAGGTGGCTTACTTCAATGGCACATCATCAATTGTGGGAGAGAATCAACTGGCTACATCACGAGGTGGTACTGGAGTAGATGGATCAGCAGCAGCCAACGGCACCCTCCTCATCGGCAATGGTACTGGTTACACCTTGGCTACTATGACTGACGGTGCAGGTATCACTATTACTGAAGGATCAGGTACGATCACGGTGGCCTCTACTCTCGGGACTTCAGTAGACCTTACTGCAGAAGTGACAGGTACGCTCCCAGTCGGTAATGGTGGTATTGGAACCACATCACTGACTGCCAATAGACTGCTTGTAGGAAATGGTGGAGGAGCAGTGCAGGTAACAAATGCCGGCGCGAGTGGAGAGCTTCTTCTTGGTATTACAGGTTCATCTCCAGCCTTTGCTGCTATGAGCGGTGACGCTACTATCACCAACGCTGGTGTAGTGACTATTCAGGCCAACAGCGTTGCTCTTACTACTGATACTACTGGTAACTACGTCGCTACTATTACGGCTGGCTCTGGTATTTCTGGTTCATCAACTACAGAAGGTGGTACCCCAACACTTTCAGTTAACCTTCTCGCTTCAGCTGACGGCGTTGGCTCTACTTCATCATTCTCAGGCCTTGAATTCCAGGGTACAGGCTCAAATGAACTGACTCTTATCCAGGGTTGTACAGAAGACGATGTCTTGGCTTGGAATAACTCTACAAATGTATGGGAATGTACAGCTATTACCTCCCTTGGTGGAGCCTCTGCCAGTGGTACAAGTGGGCAGGTGGCTTATTTCAATGGCACGGCTTCACTTATTGGTGAGAATCAACTCAATCCTCTTCGAGGAGGTACAGGTGTAGATGGTTCCGCTGCTGCTAACGGATCACTTATTATTGGAAATGGTTCTGGTTATTCACTCGCCACCCTTACTCAAGGATCTGGTATTACTATCACCAACGGTGCTGGTTCAATCACTATCGCGTCTACTCTCGGAACAGATATTAGTCTTGCAACTGAAGTGTCAGGTACTCTTCCAGTTGGTAATGGTGGTACTGGAGTGACCACCCTTACCTCCAATGGAGTGGTAGTCGGAAATGGTACCGGAGGTGTCCAAGTAACTGCCGCAGGAACCAACGGTCAGCTCCTCCTTGGATCTACAGGCTCAGCTCCAAGTTTCGCTACGATGAGTGGTGACGCCACTATTACCAGTGCTGGTGTAGTAGCTATCCAGGCTAACAGCGTTGCGTTAACCACCGATACCACTGGTAACTATGTAGCCACTATCTCAAACGGTAACGGTATCACTGGAGGTGCTGCTGGTTCAGAGGGTGGAACTCTTACGCTAGCTCTTGACCTTCTCGACGCGGCTGATGGTACAGGTGCCACTTCATCATTCTCTGGTCTTGAATTCCAGGGTACAGGCTCAAATGAACTCACTCTTCTTCAGGGATGTGCTGATAATGATGTTTTGACCTGGAATGACACAACAAATCTTTGGACGTGTGCTGCTCCAACAGCTGGAATTTCTGGTTCAGGAGCAACTGGTCAAGTAGCGTATTGGAACGGAGTCAGTTCTCTTACTGCTGAAGCTCAGCTTGCTACTTCACGCGGTGGTACTGGTGTAGATGGATCAAGCGCCACTAATGGATCACTTCTCATCGGCAATGGTACCGGTTACACACTTGCTACTTTGACCCAAGGATCTGGTATCACTATTACGAATGGTGCTGGATCAATCACTGTTGCAGCCTCTCTTGGAACTTCAGTAGACCTTACCACAGAGGTAACGGGTACCCTCCCAGTCGGTAACGGTGGTACTGGAGCTACTACGTTGACTGCTAATCGTGTTCTTTTGGGTAACGGTACAGGCGCTGTCCAGGTGACTAACGCCGGTACCAATGGTCAATTACTCCTTGGAGTGACAGCTGGCTCCCCAGCCTTTGCTTCTATGAGCGGTGACGCTACTATCACCAATGCGGGTGTAGTGACTATTGAACCAAACAGTGTTGCTCTGACTACAGACACTACTGGTAACTACGTCGCTACTATTACGGCTGGCTCTGGTATCTCTGGTTCATCATCTACAGAAGGCGGTACTCCAACGCTTGCTCTCGGGGCTCTCACAGCTGATTGGTCTCAGACTGGTGCCTTTGATGTACTCTTAAATAACGCTTCATCTGAGCTCAGAATCCTTGAATCAACTGGGGCTACCTACTACGGAACTTTTGATGTAGATGATCTTTCAGCTAATCGTACCTATACTTTCCCAGATGTGGCCGGTACGGTCGCCTTGGTTGATGGTGGACAAACCTTTACCTCAGCTGTATGGAACGGAAGTGTTGTAGGTGCCTTGTATGGTGGTACTGGCGTTGATGGCTCAGCCGCTTCAAACGGTTCTCTCCTTATTGGCAATGGTTCTGGTTACTCACTCGCCACCCTTACTCAAGGAGCTGGCATTACCGTCACCAACGGTAGTGGTACTATCACTATCGCTTCAACTCTAGGAGCCGATGTAAGTCTCACTACTGAAGTATCAGGTACTCTCCCAGTCGGTAATGGTGGTACAGGTCAAACAACACTCACCTCAAATGGAATTCTTTATGGAAATGGCGCTGGTGCTATCCAAGTGACTTCAGCAGGTACCTCAGGACAGCTTTTCTTGGGAGTGAGTGCTGGTGCTCCTCAGTTTGCTACGATGAGTGGTGACGCTGCTATCACCAACGCCGGTGTCGTCACTATCCAGGCCAATAGCGTTGCTCTCGCTACCGACACCACTGGCAACTACGTAGCCACTATCTCAAACGGCAGTGGTATCACCGGAGGTGCTGCTGGTTCAGAGGGTGGAACACTTACCCTAGCTCTTGACCTTCTTGATTCAGCTGATAGCACAGGAGCTACTTCATCATTCTCAGGCCTTGAATTCCAGGGGGCTGGTTCAAATGAGCTTACCCTTATCCAGGGTTGTGCTGATAATGAAATTCTTTCATGGGATAATACGGCAAATACCTGGGGGTGTGACACAGTTACAGGTATTGGCGCTCCAACAGCAAGCGGAACAAGTGGTCAGGTAGCCTACTTTACTGGCACCTCAGCTCTCGCTGGAGAAAATCAACTGGCTACATCACGTGGTGGTACAGGCGTAGATGGTTCAGCCGCCGCCAACGGTACCCTCCTTATCGGTAATGGTACTGGCTATACTTTGGCTACTATGACCGATGGCGCGGGTATCACGATCACCGAAGGAGCTGGTACGATCACCATCGCTTCTACTCTTGGAACCTCAGTAGACCTTACTTCAGAAGTGACCGGTACACTTCCAGTCGGAAACGGTGGTACAGGTGCTGCTACCTTTACTGCTAACGGAGTACTCCTTGGAAATACAGCAGGTGCTATCCAGGTGACGGCTGCCGGTACCAACGGACAGCTCTTCCTCGGGGTTACTTCAGGCGCCCCAGCCTTTGCTACGATGAGTGGTGATGCGACTATCACCAATGCAGGCGTGGTGACGATTGGAGCTGATACCGTGGCTCTTTCTACAGATACTACGGGTAGCTACGTGGCTACTATCACGGCTGGCTCTGGTATCTCTGGAAGTTCATCTACAGAGGGTGGTACACCAACTATTTCCCTTGGAGCTTTGACTTCTGACTGGTCTCAGACAGGAGCTTTTGACCTTGTCTTGGGGAATGCTTCATCTGAACTCAGAATTCTTGAATCAGCTGGAGCTACTTTTTACGGTACGCTTGATGTCACAGATCTCTCTGCTAGTCGTACCTACACGTTCCCAGATGCAGACGGGACTGTATTGGTAACAGGCAGTTCACTCTTTACTCTTGCTGGTACCACAGGGACAACGCAAGGTATTACCCAGGGTTCTACGCTCACCATCGCTGCTGGCGGCGGTATCACTTCAGTGGCTGGTGCTACCAATACGGTGACGATTACTGCCACACTTGGATCATCTGTTTCAGCCAACGAAGTGGATTCGGATGCTCTTGATTTCACGGAATTCCAGGATCAGCTTGATCTGGACGCCTCTACGGATATTGGCGCTCCAGCCGGACTAGGGTATGTGCTTTCAATCACCAACCAGGGTACTGGCAATAGCTTTGTGGTCAACGACCAGTCAACAGACACCTCATCATTTGTAGTGGATGGCTCTGGCAATGTGGGCATTGGTCAAAACCCAGCCTCAAGTCTCACAGCGAATCTTGATATCTTGGGCAATATCAAACAAACCAGTACGGGTTCTACGGTAGGGTATCTTGGTACTCTTTCTGGTAGCGCCAACACAGGTGTAGAAGTAGCCATTACCGCCGCTTCAGGTACTACAGGCGGACAAACCGCTTTCAAAAACACAATCGCCCAGTCTGCCACGGCCGCTCAGACAACGACTGGCTTCTCAAACGTGATTGATAACACGGGTATTGTCACATCTGGTACAACCACAACATACGGTATCTACAATGATATTGAGTCTACCGGTAAGACTGGTGGCACAGTCAATACCTACGGTACATACATGCTTCTTAATACCGACAATGCGGGCGCTGGCACATCAACTGCTTTTGGATACTATCTAGATACCAATACCGCTGGTACAACGAATGCAGATACACAGTACGGTCTTTACATTAACTCGGAAGCCAATTCTAGTACCACTGCTTACGGTGTCTATGTAGATATGGGTACGCAGGGCGGTACAGAATACTCAGCTGTTTTCTTGAACGGTAACTTTGGTATTGGCGACAGCACACCAGATGGACTCTTCTCTGTCGGTACGAGCTCTCAATTCCAGGTAGATGCTTCAGGAAATATGACTGCAGTCAATATCTTTGCTTCTGGTAGTAGTATTCGTTTCTCAAACATGACCACGAACGGTTTTGTCAGAACAAGTGGAGGTAATGGTACTTTGACAGTAGCTTCTTCAGTTAACCTCAATGCTGATGTCACCGGAACCCTTCCGGTAGGTAATGGTGGTACTGGAGCTGCTACCCTTACTTCATTTGGAGTATTGTATGGTAATGGCACAAGTCCTGTAGGTGCTACTACTGCTGGTACCAATGGACAACTTCTCTTTGCTAACACTGGTGCCGCTCCTACTTTCCTCTCACTTTCTGGTGACGCTACGGTTGATGCAACCGGAGTAGTGGCTATTGGCGTGAATTCAGTAGCCCTTACTACTGATACCACTGGTAACTACGTTGGATCACTGGCCAGTGGTAATGGTTTGACTGGTGGAGCAGCAGGATCTGAAGGAGCTACACTTACACTCGCTATTGATCTAGTAGACTCTATCGATAGTACGGGGTCTACATCCTCTTTCTCTGGTCTCGAGTTCCAGGGTAGCGGTACTGAGCTAGCCTTACTTCAGGGTTGTGCGGATGAAGAAGTGATGGGATGGGATGAAGGTACAGGTACTTGGGGATGTGTCGGACAGGGTGGTCTTTCTGGCGGTACTAATAACTACGCTGCCTACTGGACAGGTACAGGAAGTATGGGCGCTGAAGCACAACTGGCACCAGTTCGTGGTGGTACCGGAATTGATACCTCAGGCTCTACAGGTATTGCCACTATTGCCGCAGGTACTTGGAGTGTAGCCTCTAGCCTGGCTGTCACGACAGGTGGTACTGGTACGATAACCGCTTTTGATCCAGGCTCTATCGTCTTTGCAGGTGCCTCTGGTGTGTACACTCAGGACAACGCAGGCTTCTTCTATGACAACACCAATAACTTCCTCGGTTTGGGAGACGTGACCCCAGATGCTACTATCGATATCGACTCTACCCGTACGTCGGGTACTCTCTTTGGTGCAGGAGCACCTTCTAGTACAACATTGATTGGTTCATTGACTGGATTCAATATGAACCTCGCCACGAACTATACGGCTACCGGCCAAAATGTCACAGCTTACAGCGCTGCATTGCCAGCTGTCACAAGCTCTACCGGTTCTCAGTCATACAGAGGGTACGATGTAAGTGGAGGCGCTATCACAACTACAGGCGGTACAGCTACCTTCAACGGAGTCTTTGTTACTGCTGCAGATTTGACTCAGACCTCAGGTACAGCTGCCGCTAACGGCATCTCGGTTACTACAGGTACCAATACCACTGGAGGTACTCAAACAGCATTTAAAGTAGTGGGTCAGGGCGTTGGTGCAGGTAGCTTGTATGGCTTCAATGCTGGCAATATTACAGCTGGAGCAGGAACTGAAACGGCTATCAATATCGGCACCGGTTGGGATAATGGTATTGTGAGCTCTACTACTGGTACATCATCATTTGCAGGCAATGTCGGTTTTGGTGATACTACACCGAGCGCTCTCCTTACTGTTGGTAACGGAGATCTCTTCCAAGTGAACTCAAATGGTAATATCTCTACTACCGTTTCTACCGGTGTCGGACTTACGGTAACCAACACAGGTACAAGTAACTCATTTGTGGTTAATGATTCTGGTTCAGATTCATCACCATTCTTGATTGATAATACTGGTAATGTTGGAATCGGTACTTCTACTCCGCTTGCTAAGGTGCATATTTCGGGAGTAGATAACGCTATCCGTCTTTCATACGACGCTTCTAACTACACAACTGTCTATGCTGCCAGCAATGGAGACTTCACCATCAATACTACAGACACGACAGAGTCAGTCATAATTGTCGGCTCAGGGGCTGCTGAAGATTCCTCAGTGCGTTTTGATGGTAATGCTGCTGACTACTACGCAGGGCTTGATGATGGTACAGATGCCTATATGATTGGTATCGGAAACGTAGTAGGTACTAACCCAATTATTAGCTTCAACACCAGCGGTGATATTGGTATCGGTATTGGATCAGCTGTACCAGGCGCTCGTCTCTATGTTGATGATGATGTCGCGAGCGATTACACAATGGAAGTCTTAAATGATGGTAACAATGCTAACCGTTGGGGTATGCGTGTTCAGGCGGGAGCTAATAGCGGTAGTGGAACGCTGATTCAGTTCAACGACGGTGACGGTACTGATGTGGGTGAAATTACCTTCTCTGGTACGACCACTGCTTACTCTACAACTTCAGATCGTCGTTTGAAAGACAATATTCGTCCAACACACTTCACCATTGCTGATCTTCTGAGTGTAGAGGTTCGTGATTATGAATTTATCGCTGATGGCCGTACTTCTACGGGTATTATCGCTCAGGACCTCTATGAGATTTATCCATATGCTGTCTCTCGACCAGACGATGAAACAACACAGTCATGGGGTATCGACTATGGTTTGATTACGCCACTTATCATTCAGTCTGTGCAAGAAGAATACGGGATGATTACTGATCTTCAGGCTGAAAATCAGGATCAAGAGGATCTCCTTGCTGATCTTGATCTCTCAGTCAGTCAGAATATCACCACTATCAATGGCCTTCAGGATGCAGTAGAGAATGACCTTCAAGACATCAATGGTGATATCACAGCACTAGAAACTGCCAATGGAGAAGTGACTAACGATGTAGCTGCCCTGGTAGTGCGTACGGATACTCTCGAGAATCAGATTGCTAATCTTCAGGCAGAAGTTCAGACTCTCTCAGAATTCTATACAGCCTTTGATCTCAACAATGTAGTCATGAAGGATCTCAATGGAGACGTAGATCTCTTGGATGGTAAGCTCAAGGCCAAGATTGTAGAGACGGGGGCACTTGTTATTGAAAACAGTGATGAAGACGCCAAGACGATTGGCACAAGAGTGATCACTCCGGTATTGGTAGACGTAGACAATGACGGTAAGGATGATAACACTGGTTCAGATGGGCATTCAGTTGATGTAGATACTACTGCTCTTTCAGCCAACTCCAAGATCTTCATGAGCTTTGGAGATAATCCAGGAGCCTACAGCTGGACGAAGAAAGAGTCAAATGGAGGTGACTACACTGGCTTTATCATCTACCTCTCAGATCAAGTCACTGAAGACACCGAAGTGAACTGGTGGATTGTAGAAGAGAAGTAAGAGAATTATGCAGACACTCTCAAGAAGAAGACAACAAGTCATTAAAGAAAGCCTCCTCATAGGAGGAGGCTTTCTGTTTGTGGTTTTATTGGGGGTCATGATTGCGCGCTACTGGAACGATGGAGATACTCTCGATTCTCTGACGGAATCTTTTTCAAAAGCAGGAGAATTTGTGAAGCGTGATGTACAGGTACTAGCGCCCGTTGCTTGGGCTGAAGAGGATGAAAAGTATACCTTGACGGATAATCTTTCAGAAGGCGTTTCTGTCCAAAATGCCGGAGAAGAAGTGCTTGTTGATCAAACTCCTCTCAAGTTGGTTTTTGGCAAAAAGTATACGAGCCCACTTGAGGTGACGCTTGCTGGTGAAAGGGTTGTTCGTGTGAGTGATCAAAGTGCAACAGAAGACTATACGAGCAAGCTTGTTTCTCATGAAAAAATTATACAAGAAGCTTCGCAGTCAGGGAGTCTGTGGGCAAGATTTTTTCCATCAAAAACAGAGGTAAGAGAAAATCAATATGTGAGCTATATCAGTCCAGACGAGCGGAAGACCATTCTCTATAGCTACGGTCGCGATAAGGGTCTCAGTAAAAGGGCACTTAAGCATTGGACTTTCTATAAAAATGGTACAGGAGAAGAAAAAGAGACATACCAAATAGAAGGAGCTCTTTTGCAAGTGAATCGTGACGGAGGCATAGATGTGTTTTATTATGATGATCAAGAGATACAGAAACGACCTGAGGCAAACGGTGTAGAGGGGGCACTTTTGGAAAGGGCAAGTAAGACGTTTGCAGACGATTTGAAGCAAGCTATCTCACAAGGGGAAGCTCTACCAGACATGATTATTCCAAAGCCGTATCTGGTTGATAGGGATGGTAGTCAGATTGCCTTGGATTGGAAAATTGAAGATGAGAAAACGATATCCTGGGCAGCCTCTTTTGAAAAGGCACGCTATCCTGTAGCGGTAGACCCGTCTCTCTCATTTGTGGCTCGAAGTACGACGAGCGGTGGAGCGGTGATTACTGGAGAAACTGGAGCGGGTCATTTTGGAGCAGCAATTGCGGCAGGGGACTTCAATGCCGATGGACGCACAGATATTGCTGCGTCTGCCTCTACGTACAGTACCAATACTGGGAGGGTCTATATTTTTTATAATGATGGCAATATCACGACTACGGCCGGTCTGCCTGATGTAGCTATTACCGGTGAAGCGACGAGTGATTATCTTGGTATCGCATTGACCTCGGGAGACTTCAATGCCGATGGTAAGACGGATCTTGCAGTAGGAGCTGAAGGCTATACGACCAATACGGGTCGAACCTATCTTTTTTACAATGATGGTACATATCCGACAGCGGCAGGGAGTGCAGATGTCGTTCTTACTGGTGGAGCAACAGGTGATAAATTTGGACATGCTTTGGTGGCGGGGGATTTCAATGCTGATGGTGAAACAGATATTGCGATCGGGGCTAACGGTAAATCATCAAGCGCTGGCGGAGTCTATATATACTACAACGATGGCAGTTATAGTACGGCCGATGTCACTATCACCGGCAATGCGGCAAGTGATGCCTTTGGAGCAGCGCTTGCTTCAGGTGATGTGAATGCGGATGCTGGAATAGACCTGGTGGTAGGTGCCAGTGGTTACACAACCTCTACTGGCCGTGCCTATATTTTCTACAATGACGGCTCTATCCCGACGACTGCTGCTACTGCTGATGTCACGATTACGGGTAATGCCGTAAATGATCTTTTTGGTGGAGCCTTAGCTACGGGGGATGTGAATAATGATAGTCGCACAGATATTATCGTAGGTGCCAGTGGCTACACAACCTCTACTGGCCGAGCCTATATTTTTTATGGAGATGGTTCTATCCCGACGACTGCTGCTACTGCGGATGTCACTCTTACGGGTGAAACAACAAGTAACTCCTTTGGAAGGGCTTTGGCTACAGGGGATATGAATGATGATAAAAAAGTAGATCTTATTGTGGGAGCTGATGGCTATACAACCTCTACTGGCCGTGCCTACCTTTTCTACAATGACGGCTCTATCCCGACGACTGCGGCCACCGCAGACGTGATAGTAACTGGTGAGTCTACCTCGGATCAATTGGGGTATGCTTTTGCGGTAGGTGATTTTAATACCGACGGTAAGGTGGATTTTGCCACTGGGAGTTATGGATTTTCAGCGGCTGATGGGAATGGCCGCGTGCATATTTTCTATTCTCAAAATGGTCAGGTCAGTACCAATCGTATCCTAACGGGTGAAGGAACGAATCAGTACTTTGGCTCTTCTTTCGCTAAGGGGGATTTCAATAGTGATGGACGTACTGACTTGGCGGTAGGAGCGGAAGGCTATAGCTCAGACGCTGGTTTGGTATATATATTCTATAATGATGGAACGTTACCGACAGGTGCTGCCAGCGCTGACATGACTATTTCCGGAACAGCTTTGGGAGATCTATTCGGAGTAGCTATGACGCCTGGTGATTTTAATGCTGATGGCCGTACTGATCTTGCTGTGGGAGGACGAGGCTATTCATCCTCTACCGGCCGCGCCTACGTCTTCTACAATGACGGATCCATGCCAACAGCGGCTGCGAGTGCGGATGTCATTATCACTGGAGGAGCAGCGGGGGATTACTTTGGTATTTCTTTGGCTACGGGAGATATGAATACTGACAATAAAGATGACCTTATTGTTGGTGCCGAGCGTTATTCAACTTCTACGGGCCGAGTCTATGCTTTTCTAAATGACGGCTCTATCCCGACCACTGCCGCTACAGCCGATGTGACTTTTACTGGAGTCGCCACCAACAACCGCTTTGGAGGAGCATTAGCGGTGGGAGATTATGATAATAGCGGTACGGACGATTTATTTATCGGAGCTTACGCGCGTAGTACTAATACGGGTCGTGTGTATCTTTTCCGCAATACCACTGCCACTATCGACAATACCTCTGACGACACTATCACCGGAGCTGGAAACAATGATTTCTTGGGAGCCGCCATGGCTACAGGGGACTTTGATGCAGACGGGGATACGGATATAGCTTTTTCTTCTTATGGCTTTGCGACTGGAGGCAATGAAGGACGAGTGTACATGTTTTATAATAACGAGACAGGTATTTTTCCTACCCTTGCAAACGCCAATGTGAGAATTGATGGGGACACAGATAGTCGTCTCGGAGCTACGTTGACTTCAGGTGATGTGAACGCTGATGGACGCACTGATCTAATAGTTGGTGGTTGGGGTTACTCCTCCTCTACTGGCCGTGCGTATGTTTTTTATAACGATGGCTCATATCCATCAACAGCTGCTACGGCCGATGTGATTATGACTGGTGATGCCACAAGTGATATTTTTGGTAATACCCTGGTAACCTATGACACAACAGGAGATGGCAAGGAGGACATCATGGTGGGTGCAGAGGGACACTCGACAAACACAGGACGTATTTATTTTTACGAAACCAAGGTAAATTTTTCTTGGAAGCCACAGTCACAAGTAGGACGGAATATTCGTATCAATAACAACCTCTCAGGTGAAGAACAAATCATGACAGGAGAATGGGGTGCAAGTAATACCTTTGGTTCAGCGGTGGCTTTGGGAGATATGAATGCTGATGGAAGACTGGATCTTATAGCCAGTGCCCCGGCCTACAATAGTAGTATGGGGAGAGTCTATATTTTCTATAGTGATACGCGACTGACTCCGAGTGCTTCAGGCGCAGAGATGGTGATTGCTGGTGGGGCTACCGGAGATCTATTTGGGAGCGCCCTCGCAGTAGGTGACTACAATACTGACGGTAAATCGGACTTGGCGGTGGGTGCACCGGGCTACTCTTCTTCCACTGGCCGCGCCTATATATTTTATGGAGATGGTAACATCCCTCCAAGTGTAGCTACTGCTGATATAACCATAACCGGTAATGCCGCAGGCGATATCTTTGGGACAGCTCTTGCAGCCGGAGATGTCAATAACAGTGGTGACACCGATCTTATAGTAGGAGCACCAGATTACCTGACTACCCAGGGTCGAGTATATGTGTTTTATAACGATGGCGCTATCCCAACTACTGCTGGTACCGCTGACGTGACTATTACTGGCAATGCCTCTAGCGATGCTTTTGGAGCAGCTTTGGTGAGTAAGGATTTTAGTACGGACGGGAAAGTGGATATTGCCGTAGGTGCCTATGGATACAATACCAGTACAGGGAGAGTTTACGTCTTTAATGGTGATGGTTCTATCCCGACTACTGCTGCTACTGCCAATACTACCATCACCGGTAATACTACAGGGGATCGCTTTGGTGATGTGCTTGCTGGTGGTGATGTCAATAAAGATGGTAAAGGTGATATCGTAGTGGGTGCCTATGCCTATAGTAGCTCCACTGGCCGCGCCTATATTTTTTATGGTGATGGTTCAATACCTACTACCGCTGCTACTGCCGATGTGACGATTACCGGGGACGCAACTGGAGATAGTTTTGGTAAGTCTCTTTCAGTAGGAGATGTGAACACAGATAGCTTCCCAGACTTGATGGTGGGAGCTACGGGCTACTCTTCTTCCACTGGCCGCGCCTACATCTTCTATAACGATGGTTCACTTCCTACTACAGCCGCTACAGCCGATGCTATGCTTTCCGGAGAAACTACAAGTACGAATTACGGAGCATCCATCGGTATTGGAGATTTCAATGCTGACGGTAAAGCAGACGTCCTGGTTGGAGCTAGTATCTACGCGGTGAATACTTTTAATGTCGGAAGGATTTATCTCTACACCTTCAATGATAATGTTATCGCAGGAGCCAATACCGGAGATTGTTTTGGAAGTTGGCTATCTACGGGTGATATGAATAGTGATGGAAAGTCAGATCTGATAGCAAGTTCCAATTGTTATTCGGGCAATGCTGGCCGTACGTATATTTTTTATGCGGATGGCCTTCTCAATGCTACTGCCACTACGGCAGATATTACCATCACTGGTACAGCAGGAGATGATTTATTTGGCAGTAAGCATGCCACAGGGGATTTTAATTATGACGGAGCAACGGATCTCATTATTTCTTCTCCTGGATATTCAGCAGGTGGGAATACCGGCCGCGCCTATATCTTTTATAACGACGGCTCTATCCCAACCACGGCGGCCACGGCTGATGTTATGATTACCGGCAATGCCACAAGCGATCTTTTCGGCACCTCTTTTGTGGTAGGTGATTTCAATGCTGATAACCGTATGGATTTTGCAGTGGGAGCCAGTGGTTACTCTACCTCAACTGGGCGTGTCTATATCTTCAATAACGATGGCTCTATCCCTACTACTGCTGGTACCGCTGATACGACTATTACTGGCAATGCCACGAGTGATCTTTTTGGAACAAGTCTGATAGCAGGAGATTTTAACGCTGATAGTAAGACTGACTTGGCAGTTGGTGCTAATGGGTACAGTAGTTCTGCTGGCCGTGTTTATATCTTTAACAACGATGGCTCTATCCCAACCACCGCCGCTACCGCTGATACCACGATTGATGGAGAATCAGCCTCAAATTTTGGGGTTTCATTGGCAGCGGGGGACTTGAATGCTGATAGTAAGGTAGATCTTGTTGTGGGGGCTTCAACCTATTCAACTTCGACTGGTCGTGTCTATATCTTCAACAACGATGGCTCTATCCCAACCACCGCCGCTACCGCTGATACCATGATTGATGGTGAGTCCGGGGTGTACTTTGGGTATCGTGTTGTCGCAGGAGATATTAGTGTGGATGGGAGAGTGGACTTAGTTGTGAGTAATGATTATTCAAGTGCTACTTACGGCCGAGTATATGTTTTCTACAATGATGGTACCTATCCAAGTACCTCTGCCACTGCTGACAAAACAGTAGCTTCAGCAAGTGAAAATCCAGGAAGTGCTCTTCTCATTATGGATATTAACCTTGATGGAAAGCTTGATGTCATTGCTTCTGATACAGCTTTTTCATCTTCAAAGGGTGTGGTGTACAGTTATGTTTCAGAAACTGCTTACATTCCAGATTTGCCAACCTCAGCTATTTTTCGGGGAGATGTTATTATGCGGGGCGATAGCACAGTTCGTTAGTGTCAGAAAATCCTTTTAAATAAAGGAAAAAGAGCTTCTTTCTTTAGACCATCTACGAAGGCTTGTTTTGGCTATTGTGGATAGTTTGCATATTTTGCATTTTAGCGCTTTTTCTCATATAATAAGAAAAGCTTTATTATCAGGTTTTATGAAGTAAAGAAAGAGAAATCTTTACGGAGTTTTATTTGATAAGGTCAAGTAATGCTTGGCATTCTGGAGGAAAAAAGCGAAAGTAATACGAATAATTATTTCTAACAAGGAAACTATGTCAGACGAAAAAGTTTCGTTTGCTCCTTTTGGAGCAAATAGTGGCAATCAGCCTCAGGCGAGTGCCCAGCGTCCCGCACAGGCAGGTGCTTCAAATATCAGTCGTGGATTCGGTATGGGGGGTGCCTCTACCAGTCGCACACAGTCACCAAAGACTGAAAAAGCTTTTAATCCATCAGGCATCTTTGATCTCATTATTTCAGTGAGCTTCATGGCTATCTTTTTTGGTATCCCTGTATTTTTTACTGGGATGACCTTTCAGGGTATTGCTTTTGAGAAACAGTTGTTCTTCTACTTCTGGTTGCTCTTGGGTGTTATTGCCTGGGTATCAAAGGGAGTGCTTTCTGGTGAAATGAAAATTCGTCGTACGCCACTCGATATTCCTTTGGTGGTATTTCTCGGTTTTAGCATTGTTTCAGCAATCTTTTCTATTGATCGCTGGCACAGTTTTTGGGGATTCTTTGGGGATCCATCTCGTGGAGTAGTCTCTTTGATGGCTTTGATGCTGGCTTACTATCTGATCTTGAGTCACTTTACCCCGAAGCGTTTTCAGCAGATGTTCCATGCTTTCCTGATTTCAGGTTTGGTGGTAGTGCTCTGGAGCTTTCTCGTGATTCTTAAGATTCGTTTCTTGCCAGCCTCTATCGAGCGTATGGCACCACTCAGTCTTATTGGAACTGTTTCTACTTTGACTACTTTCCTTTCAGTCCTCCTCCCTCTCTTCATGACCGCTATTTTTGTGGCATGGAAACCAGAAAGTACGCTCTCTAAGGCTCGTCGCACCACAGTGACTTCAGTCTACGGAGTAGGTATTTTTATGACCCTTTTCCTTCTTTTGGCTCTGTACTCATATGTCTCATGGCCAGTAGTGTTGGTAGGTCTTTCATTCTTCATGGTGTATATCTTGGCTCAGATCGTTCGTCCAAACGAGCGTTTGACCTGGATGCCAATGGTGACCTTCGTGGTGATGCTTGCTTTCCTCATGATTGGATCAAACAAACTCTCACGTGCACAGTTACCAGTAGAAGTAGCTCCAAATAGCAATCTCTCAATCCAGGTAGCTAAGGAGTCTCTCAAAGAGCATTTCTTCCTCGGAGTTGGTCCTGCTAACTACGGGTATGCCTTCTCTATGTTCCGTCCGCAGGAGTACAACCAAAATGAGCTCTACACCCTTCGTTTTTACCAGGGAAATGGCGCTTTCTTTGAGTCACTCGTAACCATGGGTGCAGTAGGGACCGTGCTCTTTGCCATCCTCTGGCTTTCAGCTATGAGTCTTGGTATCTACCTTCTTTCACTTGAAAAGAATAAGAACAAGATTTATTCTCTCGGGCTTTGGACAACCGCTATCATGTTCTTGATTGCTGGTGGAGTAGCTTCTCTCAATGGGGCTCTTGTCCTAATCGCGAGCCTTCTTGGAATACTTGCCTTAGGAATCCTTTTTGTGGAAAGTGGTACCGAAGAAAAATACCTGCATCTTTCACTCAAGGCAGCTCCAAAATACGCTCTTGCGCTTGCCTTCATCTTTATGGTGGTGTCAGCGGGTGTAGCCTTCCTCTTTGTTTTCATGGGTAAGGTGTTGGTGGCTGATCTCAAAGCTGGTGAAGCTGTGCGTATGGCTGCTACCACACCAAGCATGGACGTTATCAACCTTCTTGCTCAAGCCTCTCAGAATTATCCTCAAGAAGGTCGTTACCCAACTCGTCTTGGTCAAGAGTTTATGGCTTTGGCTAATCTCGAAGCTGGTAAGGATCAGAAGGATCGCAATACCGACGCTATCGCCAACTACGTACGTAGTGCTGTAGCCGCTGCAGAGCGCGGTCGTCAGTTGATGCCAAATGACGTGCTTGCTGCTGAGTCACTTGGTCTTATCTACGAAAATGCTGGTTTGTATGCCAGTGACGCTATGCCAAAGGCAGAGGAGCTCTACAAGCGTGCTCAAGAGCTTGAGCCACAGAACCCTCTCTACGACATCAAGATTGGACAAGTGAAGCGAGCTTTGGCAGATACCAAAGAAGAGGGTGCAGAGCGTACTGCTTTGTATCAGGAAGCCAAGACTGCTTTCGAATCTTCAATTGCCAAGAAGAGTAACCTCGCAGTTGCTCACTATCAGCTCTCACTCGTAGAATCACGTTTGAAGATGTACGATGATGCTATCAAGAGCTCTGAAGACGCTATTAAGCTTGATAAGCAAAACGTAAACTACCGTTACAACCTCGGTGTTCTCTATCAGATTCGTGACAAGGACGGAGATCTTGATCTTGCTGAAAAGACTTTCAAAGACATCTTGAAAGACAATGACAAGCTCGTAGATGTGCGTTTGAGCCTTGGTCTCTTGTACGAAAAGAAGAAGCAGAGTGACCTTGCTCTCGAAGCCTACCGTAAGCTTTTGGAGGTACTTCCTTCAGATGGTGAGGGTAATATAAAGCAAACTCGTGAACAGATTCAGAAATTGATCAATAACGTTCAGAGTGGCGCCGGCAATATCAATCAGCCAGCCCCATCTGCTCCAGAGCCAGAGCCAGTAGTGGCTCCACAGCCAGTAGCACCTGATACTCAGGCTACTCCAGTGGCTCCAGCCAATGGAACTACCCCAGCTCCAGCTCCTGCTCAATAGGACAAAAGTTGAGAGTCTGAACAAACAAAAAAGAGGCCTATTTAGGCCTCTTTTTTGTTAAAATTGCTTCTTCTTAAGGAAAGGTAAGGTTTTCTTTCTAAATAAGCCAAAAAGACTTGACAGGATTCAATTGGTTCTCTATTATAGATAGGCAATCCGAAAAAGTGCTTTATGCGCTTTTTTGTTTCCAATAGGTCAGTTTCGTCCCTTGTAAACATCATTGCCTTGTGCAGAAATTTGAGAAGCAAAAATGCGAACTTTTTGCCTCTCAAATTTCCGCATAATCTCCTTTAACAATTTATGTGTCTTTTTAGAGTGGTGAGCTTTGCCTGGAAGCGGAAAGCAAGCGAGTCATTTCTAAATAGTCAAGAAATAGGTCAAGTAGAAAATGCAATTAAACCAAAAAATGTAATGGTGGATGATATCATTTCGAGTATTGTTCACTGTTAACCGATTGTCCGTGAGTGTTTTGTTTTATACAGAACATTTGCGGACAAGAAAATGAATAAGAAGGTTACTTAACGTATAGTGTGGATGCCTTGACTGAAGCAAGCGATGAAGGACGTAGGAGACTGCGATAAGTCTCGGGGAGCTGTCAACCAAGCTTTGATCCGGGAATTTCCGAATGGGGCAACCCTATCAGTTTTTACTGATAATCCGTATCTGAATACATAGGGTACGGCGGCGCACCCTGGGAATTGAAACATCTTAGTACCAGGAGGAAGAGAAATCAATAGAGATTCCGTCAGTAGTGGCGAGCGAAAGCGGAACAGACTAAACCACCATGCTTGCATGAGTGGGGTTGCGGGGCTTCTAGACTCGGTTGACCGGGGCTACGAAATATTTTTTAGCAGAACAGTCTGGAAAGACTGACCATAGGGGGTAATAGTCCTGTATGCGAAAAAAAATATCAGTAGTGTAGAAGTACCCAAGTAGGGCGGGGCCGGAGAAACCCCGTTTGAATCTGGGAGCACTAACTTCCAAGGCTAAATATTGCTTCAGATCGATAGCGAACTAGTACCGTGAGGGAAAGGTGAAAAGAACCCCGATAAGGGGAGTGAAATAGAACTGAAACACTATACTAACGAAGAGTGGGAGCCGGAACTTGTTCCGGTGACCGCGTGCTTTTTGCAGCACGATCCAACGAGTTAGTTCTATGCGGCTGTCTAAGGGATGAAAGTTCCGGAGACGCCAGTGAAAGCGAGCGTGAATAGCGCGAAATAATAGTCGCATGGACTAGACCCGAAGCCAGGCGAGCTACATATGAGCAGGGTGAAGCTTGGGTAAAACCAAGTGGAGGCCCGAACCCACTAGTCGTACAACTCTAGGGGATGACTTGTGTGTAGAGGAGAAATTCCAATCGAGCTTGGCAATAGCTGGTTCTCTCCGAAATAGCTTGAGGGCTAGCGTCTTGTCAATTATATCTGAGGGGTAGAGCTACTGGATGAGAATTCGCGGTTCGCCGTAGGGTTTTCAACCAAACTCCGAATACTCATGATATGTACCAAGGCAGTCAGTACTCCGGGGCTAAGCTCGGAGCACAAAAGGGAAACAGCCCAGATCGTCAGCTAAGGTCCCCAAATCTGTGTTAAGTGGGCAAGGAAGTGAAGACTCTTAGACACTTAGGAGGTTGGCTTAGAAGCAGCCATCCTTTAAAGAGTGCGTAATAGCTCACTAATCTAGAGTCTTCGCGCCGACAATGTAACGGGGCTAAAACACAGTACCGAAGCTACGGGCTTCCTCGTAAGAGGGAGCGGTAGGAGAGCGTTCCGTATCGCGCTGAAGCGGGAGGGTAACCGACCGTGGAGTATACGGAAGTGAGAATGTTGGAATGAGTAACCGCAATGAGGGTGAGAGCCCCTCACATCGAAAGTCTAAGGTTTCCTGGGCCATGGTGATCATCCCAGGGTTAGTCGGTCCTAAGGCGAGGCTGAAAGGCGTAGTCGATGGACATAGGGTTAATATTCCCTAACCACATATATATTCGAGGGAGTGACGCATTCTTGTATCCTTTGCCCCTTATTGGATTGGGGTCGGGGCTCTGAGGACGTTGTACAGGCAAATCCGTACAGCACTAGTCCAATGGAGCAGCGCGAAGCAATGAGCAATCAAAGCGAAGAAAGGGGAGCAGAGTGCCAGGAAAAACTTCTAAGGTTCGTATATATGTGACCGTACCGCAAACCGACACAGGTGGACTGGGCGAGTAGCCTAAGATGAACGGGAGAGCATTCGTTAAGGAACTAGGCAAAAAAGCTAGACGTAAGTTCGCGATATGTCTTCCCGGCTCGCAAGAGTCGGGCGCAGCGAAAGTTTTTCAAGCAACTGTTTACCAAAAACACAACTCTCTGCAAACCCGTAAGGGGAAGTATAGGGGGTGACACCTGACCAGTGCTGGAACGTTAACGGGAGCGGTTCACGCCAATCCCCGAAGCGCCAGTGAACGTCGGCGATAACTATAATCGTCCTAAGGTAGCGAAATTCCTTGTCAGGTAAGTTCTGACCCGCATGAAAGGTGTAACGAGTTGAAAACTGTCTCAACGAATATCCCGGTGAAATTGCAATAACGGTAAAGATGCCGTTGACCTACACCAAGACGAAAAGACCCCATGGAGCTTTACTACAACTTGGTATTGAAATAGAGTTTTTGTTGCCGAGCATAGGTGGGAGACTATGAAGCACTGCTTTCGGGCGGTGTGGAGTCATCACTGGAATACCACCCTGCAAAGATTTTATTTCTAACTTGCCGCCGTAATCCGGCGGGAGGACAGTGCCTGGTGGGTAGTTTGACTGGGGCGGTCGCCTCCTAAAAAGCAACGGAGGCGTTTACTAAGGTTGGCTAGATCCGGATGGAAATCGGATTGATAGTGCAAACGCATAAGCCAGCTTTACTGAAAGACCGATAAGTCAATCAGTCACGAAAGTGGAAGTTAGTGAACCGACCATCACTCGTAGGAGTGTGGAA
>CAYLMF010000014.1:0-16354 GCA_964385005.1 uncultured Bdellovibrionales bacterium
CGCGCCTTTGGCGCGGGCGCGGTCAATTCTGATGCAAATCAAATTTGGTGGACCTTAGCGGACTCGAACCGCTCACCTCTCCCATGCCATGGGAGCGCTCTACCAGATGAGCTAAAGGCCCAGAATGTATAGCTATGGGCTATCCTGTGTACCAGGATGACTTGGAGCCCTTCTATAATTTGATACACCTTATTATCCGGTAATATACTTTTTTAGTCAATGCTTGTTTTTAGCCTTTAATAAGCGTAAGATGAAGCTAATAACCTCCCATTTGTATGAATATTTTTCTGAAGAAAATATGGTGGACCCTTCTGGGGACGAGTTTTTTTTTGAAGATTCAGTACGTACTCATCCCAAATATTCTTGGAGGAGGCCTAGTTTATAATGAATATCTAGATATATCGGTGTATTTGTTTGACGTGAGTTTCCTCGTAGGGCTTATATATATATTGAACAATGAAAATAGAATATTGTCAAGTATTCAAGAATTGTTTCACGTGAAACATAACCGAGTATTATTACTTGCTCCCCTAGCAGTTCTCTGTATCAGTACACTATCAGTATATTTTTCTCTTGATAGAACGCTTTCTCTTAGGCAACTACTCATTCTGCTTGAAGGAGTGGTGATGTACTATGGAATAATTGTTTTGTTTATGTTTCACGTGAAACAGAATAAAAAAATTGTTTCACGTGAAACAGGATCTCATGAAAATTACTTGATGCTTTTTGTAAAAGGCATATATGGTGTGGCAATTATAAATTCTTTGGTAGCTATTGGGCAGTTTTTGCTTCAAAGAGACCTATATTTCTATATATTTGGGGAAAGTCATCTTCAAATTGGCTCTTCAAATATTGCAACGATTGATTTGTTTGGTCACAAGTTACTCAGAGCCTATGGATTGTTCCCTCATCCAAATATCCTAGCAGCCTTATTGTTGCTCTCTCTGGTTATGTTGATTATCTTTAAAAATGATCTTGTTCCACGTGAAACAAAATTTAATAGCATAACATCGGTGTTCCACGTGAAACAATGGGGAGTTCTTTGCCTAGTAGTAGCATTGATACTGACTTTTTCTAAGACAGCCTTGATTTTAGGGGGGCTTTTCTATTTTATGAGTGTTTCACGTGAAACACTAAAAAAACTATCGATAAAAAAGTTTCACGTGAAACATTTCTTTTTTCTTTGCTTTATCCTTATCTTCATCTTCTCAGTAAGTCAAAAAAGCTTTAGTGAAAGGGAATTTTCTCTTCTTGAATACGTACAGTCAAATACAATAGCTATATTTGGTAACGGAATTGGAACGAGCTATCTGCAGCAGGCACTTATTCTTCAGTCAACAAAAAATCCATGGATACTGCAGCCGGTACACAATGGATACCTGATTATTCTTTCTGAAATAGGGGTGCTCGGTCTATGTGTGTATACATATCTATTTTTACAGCTTCTACTATCATCTTCAAATACAGTGTTTCACGTGAAACAATGGACTGGCGGTCACTTCTTGGTGTTTTG
Source organism: uncultured Bdellovibrionales bacterium (assembly GCA_964385005.1). Lineage (GTDB taxonomy): Bacteria > Patescibacteriota > Minisyncoccia > Moranbacterales > UBA1568 > UBA1568. Next base: position 1,514 of record CAYLMF010000014.1, read on the forward strand.
TATTGTAGTCCTTGCATTGGGGGACCATTATTTCTTTACGATACCTCAAGGAGTATTTCTATTTTGGATCTTCCTTGCCCTGGGAAGTATCGGTACTTTAGATATTGACAATAATTAATATATATTGCTTAATATATAAATAAGTATTTGATACCAAGAGATTTTTTTGAAAGAGTTTGCGTTGAGTGATATAATAAAAAAAACAAAAAATATGTCATTTATATTTTCTTTATTTAAAGAGCGCAAAACTTTTCTTTTGTTTCTATTTCTCTTTTTTGGGTGCACTGTTTATGCTGTGCATGGAGAATCTCAGACAAGTGGTAAAAACATTTTCATCGATGCCGATCAGGATAACCTTTCTCTTCAGGAAGAGAAGCTGTATGGTACCGATGCCAATAAATCCGATACCGATGGTGACGGCTACTCTGACGGTGTAGAAATTGAAAGTGGTTACAATCCGCTTGTGCCAGCACCTGGAGACAGGATAGTTAAACTTGAAGAAAAAATCTCACAAGAAGTAGCTGGTGCAGCAGAGGATAATCTGACAAACAAAGTATCAGTTCAAATAGCAGGAGTTCTTTCTGGTGTCACAGACGATAATAAAGAAGTGACGTTTGACCAAATCAATAGTGCTGTTGAGCAGGCTATGAGTGGTAACAATGCAGATGTCGTGTTACCAGAAGTTGATATGAAAGAGATTAAAATTAAAAAAGCTCCTTCAAAGAGTATGAAGGAAAAAGAAAGAAAGTCTCAAGAAAAAAAGGATGTCTTAGAATACTTGACGGTCATGTCGTACATTGTGGCCAATAACTCGCCATCACAATTTAATACAGAAGATCAGTTTGGGGGAGTGATGAATACACTTTCGAGCCAGGCTATTCTTGGTTTAGCTAATGGTAATGTAGAAGGTACAAATGCTTTAGCAGAAAGAGGTCAAAAAATTCTTGATGAAAGTAAGAAGGTAGAGGTGCCAGAGGCAATGGTTGATATTCATGTCAAAGCGTTGAAGATGGGATTGTACGCCGCTTCTTTGAAGAAAGATATTAAGACTGATGGGGATGACCCTATAGGGCAGATAGCTGCACTTTCTCGTATGCAGGCACTTTTGGGTGTCACAGCACAGTTTGTTGATGATGTACAAGGTGCTCTTAAGAAATATGAAATAGATACTATTCCTCTTGAACTTTAGTCTATGCTATTTAAAAATCTCAAAAGAAAATTTGTTCACATACAGCTTACGCTTGTTTTAGTACTGGGACTTTTTATTTTTCCAGTGATGCCCGCGCATGCTGGAGCTTGGGGGGAGGCAATAGCTGCTTCTATCATGAAGCAGACAATGGAAAATATTTCTCGTACTATTGAAGGGGCGCTCCTGGGTACGTTGAAGGTAGCCGCTGTACAGCTTCTCAATACCCAAGTAATGCAGTTTGTTGGAGGTGATGGCTCTCAACCAAAAATCATCACTGATTTTCGGGAACTTCTAACAAAGACCGCTGAACAAAATGCTGAGCAAGCAGTGGTAGGGGATTTGTTGACACAGACGCTTCGAGGTAAGGGAGCAAGTGCCAACTATGTTACGAATGGTGAAGTCAGTGGTTTGAATAAGGGTGGAAGCTATGAAGCATATCTAGAAAAAATAGTACGAGACACAGTAGCTGCTCGCAAAAACGTAGAAGCAAATAATTTTGCAGAATGTAGTACCGGAGGAAATGATCCAAGATTAGCTATTGATTCTGGTAATGCGGGAACAAAAGCTATCGGTTGTTTATTTAATAATAGTGCGAATAATCCAATAGGGATAGCGCTCCTTGCAGAAGGTGCGTACAACGCAGAATATGAAAAAACTCTACGAGAGCAAGAAATCAAAGCGCAGTCATCTGGATTTTTACCAGGCACAGATAAGGATGGAAATATTATTACCCCAGCAGGCTCTATAGAGAGTCTTGTAAATGATGTCACTACCCTGGGTAACAAGATAATTGTGGGAGCAGATAATCCAGGAGAATTTCTTTCGGGAGTAGTAGTCTCAGTCGTTAATCGCACAGTATCAAACTTAGTTCAGAAGGGTGTAGGAGATATTCAAAATAAAATTAGAAGAGAAATTATCAATGTTGACCGTCAAATAGGCGGTGAACTAAACAAGGTTCAATCTGTAGTGGGTCCAGGAGCAGCCTTCATAGATGAGGTAAATCAAAGAACGCAAACGGTGAATCGTACTAATACTGGTACGGTACCACCAACAACAACTGGGCCATAAATAAGAACCTTATTGTGAAACAAAAAACTCCTCTGTCTAAGAGGAGTTTTTTTGTGGCTGTGAGTCTGTCCAGATTCGAACTGGAGACCTCTACAATGTCAATGTAGCGCTCTAACCAGCTGAGCTACAGACTCGTATTCAAAGGAAGCCCTTTGAGAATGAATATTTGAACATTGAAGTTCATGAACAAGCATACCAAAGGATGTCCTTTAAATCAAGACAAGAGGAATGGTTATACGGTTTGGGGAGCCTGTGTGCTAACGAGTGCATCAAACTCAGCTTTCTCAATAGTCTCTTTTTCTAAGAGAGTTTCAGCAAGAAGGGTGAGAGTAGCTTTTCTTTGGATAAGAATATCAGTTGCACGTTTGAAGGCCTCATCGATAAGTCGAGAAACTTCACTATCAATAGCCTCAGCGGTCTTTTCTGAGTAATTTTTTTCCTCATGCATTTCACGTCCAAGAAAAACAAGTTCTTCTTTTTTACCAAATGTTCGAGCGCCAAGGCGACTCATACCGTAACGAGTGACCATATTGCGAGCCATTTGAGTAGCGCGCTCAAGATCATTAGATGGCCCAGTGGTAATATCAGAAAAAATAAGTTTCTCGCTGGCATATCCTCCGAGGAGCATAGCGAGCTCATCGTAGTAGTACTCTCTGGAGTGGAGTGTCTTGTCTTCTGATGGAACCGCTAAGGTGTAGCCACCAGCATTTCCACGAGAGATGATAGAAACTTTTTGTACTGGATCAGCAAGAGGTAGGCTAGCACCCACAAGAGCATGGCCAGCTTCATGGTAAGCGACAATCTTTTTTTCTTGAGGATTGATGACACGGCTACGACGTTCTGGGCCAAGTATAACCTTTTCGATAGATTCAGTCAGTTCATCTATGCCAATGATAGTTTTTTCTCTGCGAGTAGCAAGAATAGCAGCTTCATTGAGAAGATTGGCAAGATCGGCGCCCGAGAAGCCTGGAGTTCTCTCTGCAATAGTACGGAGATTGATGTTTTCTTCAAGAGGCTTGTTTTTACTGTGAATGATAAGAATTTGTTCTCGATCATTGATGTCAGGCAGATCCATAGTGACACGTCTATCAAAACGGCCTGGACGAAGAAGGGCTGGATCAAGAACATCTGGACGGTTAGTAGCGGCAATGACTATCACGCTGGTTTCTGTTTCAAAGCCATCCATTTCAACAAGGATTTGATTGAGAGTTTGCTCTCTTTCATCGTGTCCGCCGCCAAGACCAGCTCCACGGTGACGTCCAACAGCATCAATTTCATCGATAAAAACAATCGCAGGGGCATTTTTCTTGGCCTGCTTAAAGAGATCGCGGACGCGGCTAGCACCAACACCAACAAACATTTCTACAAATTCAGATCCACTGATATTAAAGAAGGGTACACCAGCTTCACCAGCTACAGCCTTTGCCATAAGGGTTTTACCAGTTCCTGGTGATCCAAGTAAGAGGACGCCTTTAGGAATTTTTGCGCCCATATCGAGAAACTTCTTAGGCTGCTTGAGAAAATCAACTACTTCTTCAAGCTCTTTTTTGGCTTCAACTGAGCCAGCGATATCTTTGAAAGTAATACGCTTCTTTTTGTCCTCAGGATCAAGTAGGCGAGCCTTGCTCATACCAAAAGAAAGGGCCTGGGAATTTCCTTTACCTGCTTGCTTAAGCATAAACCAGAGGAAGAGTGCAATCAGGAAAAAGGGAAGAAGAAAAGGGAGGAGTGTAGCTGCCCAAAAGGAAAAGCCAGAAGGTTCTTTGACAGTAACATTTACGGCATTGAGTTTCTCTGTGACGACGCCGTAATTCGTGAGGGTCTCAGAAAGGGAGGCTTCATTTTCTTTGGAGGCCTTTTGTTTGCTCTTGTCTTGGAGGGTAATGTCCAAAACGTTTTGCTCTACGGTAATAGAGGCTACTTTCCCTTCGTTGATTTGCCCAACGAGCTCATTGAGTGAGACATCTTTTACCTTTTGAGAGGGTCCCTGGTAGAGAACAGCAATACCAAAAAGGAGTAAAAGAAGAAAAAAATACGGGGTGAGATTCTTGATATATTTATCCATAGAGAGTGTAAAAAATTAATCAGAAAGATTTTTCTGTAGGGTCACTGTAACACCTTTTTTGCTTAGTTTCAAGCCATGAAAGGTCATGACTTGAGTCTTATTTTTGGTACTTTCGAGCATCTTGAGTATTTCTAAGGCAAGTTTTCTAGAGATGGGCTGAGAAAGAAAATATGACAGTATTTTTCGCAAGAAAACAAAACGTTCAGACTTTGAAAGGGCTAGAAATGAATCAAGGGAAAAAATCAAATTTTCCTCAGTCCAAAGAATTCCGACAGAAGGAACCAAAACTTGTGGAGAGGAGGTTTCCTGCAAAAGTTCCGCTGTTTGTGCAAGGAGAGGCTTTATATTCGGCTGGTAGTTTTTTTCGAGATAGGGAATAAGAAGGTTACGAACCCTATTTCTTTGATACGTATTTTGACGATTGGTGGCATCGATTCTGTATGCGATTTTGTTTTTCTTTAGATACGCAAGTATTTCTTTTTTCCATACAAAGAGAAATGGACGAATATAGCGACCATTCTTGGGGTGCATACCTTTAAGTCCATCTGGACCGGATCCACGGAGGAGGCGCAAAAGAAAGGTTTCTGCCTGATCATCAGCATGGTGTCCAAGAGCAACATGGTCAAAGGCGTGTTCTAAAACAAGCTTCTCCAAGAAAGTGTAACGAAGAGTGCGGAGACGCTCCTCTGAAGAAGAGTTTGTTTTAGGAAGGGTGGTTTGATAAAAAGGCAGAGCATGCTGTCTGGCTAAGTTTTCTACGAATAGAGCGTCCTTAGAAGCGTCCTTTCCGCGCACATTGTGATTGATATGGGCAATCGAAAGAAGAAGACTATCTTTTTTAGCCAAAGCTAGCATGGTAAAGAAAAGACAGATGCTGTCAGGTCCGCCTGAAATAGCGAGCAAAATCGATTGTCCAGATTTCCAAAGGTTTTCTTTGTGAGAAAAAGTAGAAATCTTTTGCTCAAATGAATCTAAACGTTGAGTCTTAGGCGAGGTGACTTTCGATAATTTCTTTGATATGGTTGACGGCTTCTTCGAGCTTACCGTCTTCATTTTTGATGCAGTAGTCATAGAGATGTCTGTTTACTTGCCACTCTTCGGTGTAGCGCATACGGTCTTCGAGATACTGAGAAGATGGATTGTCTCTTGCCTCGAGTCTTTTACGGAGCACTTCGGGAGGAACTTCTATATAAAAAGCGAGTATCTCCGGAAACAAGCTCTTTATCCTAGCAACACCCTTATGATCAACTTTCCAGATTACCACCGTATTGTTAGCAGTAGTTTCCAAGAGCTCTTTTTTGGTCACGCCGTACCATTCACCATTATATGTTTGGGCACACTCCAAAAAAAGATCAGCTTTGCGCATTTCATTAAAGAGCGCAAGAGAGATAAAGTGGTAGGGATTACCTTCAGACTCAGTGTCTCTTTTTGGACGAGTAGTAGTGGTGATAACTCGCTTAAGGGGCAGAAGTAAGGCAAGACTTTCAATAATGCTATCTTGACCAGATCCAGAGGGTCCAGAAATAATAAACACATTTTTCATAAAACAAAGGACTTGTTTAAGAAAACATCCTGAGAAAACCCAGGATGTCTTTTGTTTAAGCGGCAGTTTCTTTGGTTGATCCTTCTTTGACCGGAAGGAGTCCCATGCGATGAGTCTTAGCTTCAATGGAAAGAATTTTCCAGCTATATGACTGACCTTCCTGGAATACTTCTTCAATCTTGCGGCCAGGGTAAACCTCTTGGAATTCACTGACGTGAGCCAGACCATGGATATCTTCATCAAGGTAGACGAAGGCTCCGAAGTGATTGATTTTATCAACCTTCCCTTCTACGATATCGCCAGTCTTGTACTTCTGGTCAACAGTTGTCCAAGGATCTTCCTTAAGAGCTTTCATTGAGAGAGAAATACGAGTTTCTTCAATGCCGATGATTTTGGCCTGAACAGTGTCGCCAGTCTTAATCATTTCACGAGGATCATCGATGAGCTGCCAGGCAAGTTCAGAGATATGGACAAGACCCTCAAGTTTTTCGTGGGAAGTTTTGCCCTGAGCATCAGTCTTAGGTGCAAATTTTACAAAGGCTCCGAAATCAACAACACCACTTACTTCGCCCTCTACGATATCTCCAATCTGGAAAAGATTGATAAGTTCGCGCTCTTTCTCGCTTTGTGCAGCCTTTTCACTAACAATAAGTTTTTCACTTTCACGATCAGCATCAAGGATACGGACAACTACTTCTTGACCAGTAAGTTTCTTGAGGAGATCAAGAATTTTATTTTTGTCACCATCTTCTACGCGAGGATAGTGTTCGCTTGCAAGCTGTGAAACAGGAAGAAATCCTGCGATACCATTGATTTCAACCATGAGACCACCTTTGTTGGCGTCAGTAATTTTGGTAGTAACTGATTCTCTAGAGGTAAGCTTGTTTTCAATATCCTCCCATGATTTTTCATAAGAAGCTTCACGAATTGAAAGCTCAATGTAGCCATCTTCGTTTTCAAAGTTCATGAGGGTAGCGCTTACTTGGCTACCAAGCTTGAGTTTACCTTCCATACCAAGGCCATCGCGCATTTCTTTGCCTAATACGATACCAGTACCAAGACCGCCAAGGTCAATAAGAGCAAAAGATGAGGCCACATGGATAACGGTTCCAGGCACAACATCACCCACCTCAGGAATTTCAAGAAGGTGTTTTTCAAGTAGGGCTCCCATAGGGGAGAGGATATCAGGAGTATTCATAGTTGTTATAACGATTAATAATTAAATAATTTATAAAAAAAGCTCCACAAAATGGAGACTCAAGTAAAATTAGCCAAACAAAGGCCTAAAAAGAAATTAAAGCATTTCTTTATTCAGTTGTAATTAAACTGAGATTACATGAGACTCTTTATGTATCTTCTAATAAAGAAAACATAAAGCCCTCATAGAATAGCCTAAATGCTCATTTTTGGCAAGGGTCTTATGGGGTTATTTGAGGATATGGTGCTTTTATTAAGGCAAAAGTAGATATATTTCCGTAGACATGAGGCCTGTTTTTGTGCTAAACTACGCCAGTAAACAAATTTTTTTACGGTATGATCATTCAGTATTACGGGGATTTTTGCTTTAAAATAACCACAAAACCAGGTGGTCGAGCCACAGAAGATGTAGTACTTTGGACAGATCCTTTGCCTAAGGGTGCGGGTCTGCGTTCACCTCAGGGCATCCCAAATGTCCTTCTTTTGACTCATCAAAGGGCTATTTTGGAAGATTTTAAGAATAGTACAGTTTGTCTGGATATTCCTGGTGAGTATTCTGCTTTGAATATCCCATTTCAGGGATTTTTGAGCTATAGAGACAACACCTCTGGTTCAGAAAGGGGACAAAATACCTTTTTTACCTTTGATACTGAAGATATCCATATAGTTTTTCTGGGAGCACTTGGACATAGCCCATCTCCAGAAATGTTCGATAAACTTTCTCAAATAGACGTTCTTTTTCTTCCTATCGGTGGAGGAGACACTCTTTCGATAGAAGAGGCGGTGGATTTGATCCATAAAATTGAGCCGAAAATTGTTATTCCTATGCACTATGCCATGAATGGTCTAACTTTGCCTGGAATGGGTGATAAAAAGGCCTTTTGTGAAGCTATGGGTATAAATGGAAGTGCTGCTCAAGCCAAGCTCACGTTTAAGAAAAAGGATCTAGAAGATAAAAAAGCAGAAGTAATTTTCCTTGAAAGAGGAGCATAAGATATGCTTACGAGGCTAGAGAAAAAAATTCAGTTTATTCGTGAGCAGCCAGAATCAGTGCGCATGCGGTATCTTTTTATCTGCCTGTTTGCCTCGATGTTTTTTATTCTGGTAATATGGATTTTTTCTCTTAAAGAAAGCGTTTCTGAGATAACTAAGACAAAAATTGTCTTACCGGAAAATAAAATAGAAGGAAGTCAGTCCCTTGAATCCTTGTTTAATAAAGACCTACCGCTTCGTATACAGAATCAAAGTGGCGGAGGAGATCCACTAGAAGAAGCTCTAAAGAAAGAATCTGATTCCAAGCAATAAAAACAAGTAAGAAATGTAAGCTACCCACATACTATGTCTGAAGAAATATATAACGGAGGAAAAATTGAACCACGTTCTCTAACAGAGGAAATGCGCCAGTCATATCTGGATTATGCCATGAGCGTGATTGTTGCGCGTGCGTTGCCGGATGTTCGGGATGGTTTGAAGCCTGTGCACAGACGTATCCTTTATTCTATGTGGTCTACGGGTCTTCGTTCTACATCTCGTTTTCGTAAGTCAGCCACGGTAGTCGGTGAAGTGCTTGGTAAGTATCATCCACATGGTGATACAGCTGTCTACGACACTATGGTTCGTATGGCGCAGGATTTTTCTTTGCGCTACCCGCTGATTTGGGGCCAGGGAAACTTTGGTTCTATGGATGGCGATGGAGCAGCTGCATACCGTTATACTGAAGCCAAGCTCAAGGCTATTGCTGAAGAAATGTTGGTTGATATAGACAAAGACACAGTGGATTTTATTCCAAACTTTGATGGTGAGCATGAAGAGCCAGTTGTCTTGCCAGCAAAGCTGCCCCAGTTGCTTCTCAACGGTACAGTGGGAATTGCTGTGGGTATGGCGACAAATATCCCGCCGCATAACCTCAATGAACTAGTAGATGGAATTTGTCATTTGATTGATAATCCAGAGGCAACCGTAGATGACTTAATGCAGTTTGTGAAGGGTCCGGATTATCCAACAGGTGGGATTATTTATAACCAAAAAGATATTCGTGAAGCCTATGCCACTGGACGTGGTCCTATTACTGCTCGCGCTAAGGTAGATATTGTAGAAGCGAAGGCGGGGCAGTTTCAGATTGTGGTGACAGAAATGACGTACGCTACCAATAAAGCGAGCCTCATTGTAAAAATTGCTGACTTGGTCAAGGAAGAAAAAATTCAGGGCATTAAGGATCTTCGTGATGAATCTGACAAAGATGGTGTTCGTATAGTGATTGAACTAAAGAAAGAAGCATTCCCGCAAAAAGTACTCAACAAACTGTATCAGATGACTGATCTACAGAAGAACTTTAATATGAATGCTTTGGCGCTTGTAGATGGTCGTGAGCCACAAATTCTAACCCTAAAGAGCATCTTTGAGCACTATATTGTGCATCGAGAAAAAGTAGTCATTCGCCGCACTGAGCACGAACTCCGTAAGGCTAAAGATCGAGCACATATCCTTGAGGGTTTGAAGATAGCTCTTGATCATATTGATGAGATAATCTCTACCATCAAGAAATCTGCCAACAAAGAAGAGGCACACGCTAATTTGATGAAGAAGTTTAAGCTTTCCGATAGACAAACTACGGCTATTTTGGAAATGCGTTTACAGACTCTTTCTGGTCTTGAGCGCAAAAAAATTGAGGATGAATTGGCTGAAAAGTTGAAGCTTATTGCCTACTTGGAAGATCTCTTGAAGCACCGAAGCAAAATCTTGGGCTTAGTAAAGAGTGAGCTGCAAGAACTCGGAGAACGCTTTGGAGATGAGCGACGCACAAAGGTGGTGAAGGGTGCTATTGGGGAGTTTAAGCAAGAAGACCTTATCCCAAATGAAGATGCGATCATCACTCTTACCGTGGATGGCTATATAAAGCGTATGAATCCTGATGTCTATCGTGTGCAGAAGCGCGGAGGCAAGGGTGTGATTGGTGCCACTACTAAAGAAGAGGATCGTATCGCCAAGGTACTTTCTATCAATACACATGATAACCTGATGTTTTTTACTGATAGCGGTAAGGTCTTTCAGACAAAGGCATACGAGATTCCAGAGTCTTCACGTACTGCCAGGGGACAGGCAATCGTAAACTTCTTACAGATGTCACAAGAAGAAAAAATTACAGCAGTAATCTCATATGCCGTAAACGGAGATTACAAGTTCCTTTTTATGGCTACCAAGAATGGCACCATCAAAAAAACCAAGATTGAGGATTTTGATAATGTTCGTCGCAGTGGTTTGATCGCGATCAATCTTGAAAAGGGAGACGTGCTTTCTTGGGTCAGTCCAACAACCGGAACTGATGATGTCGTGATGACGACTGCGGATGGTCAAGCAATTCGTTTTAAGGAAAGCGACGTGCGTCCTATGGGACGAAGCGCTCTTGGCGTACGAGGTATCAAGCTGAAAGACTCTAAGGACTGTGTGGTAGCTATGGATATTATTTCTAAAGACGCTAAGGATCAGGAGCTTTTAGTGCTTTCACAAAATGGTTATGGTAAGCGTACTGGACTTAAACAGTTTAAAGTCCAGAAGCGCGGAGGAAGTGGTATGAAAACAATGAAGGTGACACCAAAAACAGGTGACTTAGTGGGTGCTTTGGTGACTCATGGAGAAAGCCTTGAGGGTGACCTCATCATGACATCGCACAAGGGTACGATCATTCGCATCCCTATGAAGAGCGTGCCTTTGCTCGGAAGAGTGACTCAGGGTGTTCGTATTATGAAGCCCCAGTCGGGTGACAGTGTTGCAGACTTTACTTTCCTGCAGTCCTAATTCTTTCGATCGTTTAGAAAAGAGCACAAGGGAGGTGTATGAGGAGATTGACTCCCTAGCGCTTAAAGGTTCAGTATTTTGGCCCGGGTAGTGATAGTGGAGGGAGATACGATAGAAATCCATGCCTCAGGCTAAGATTTGCTAAAAATCAAAAATGTGCTATAGTAAGTTTTGTTAATTTTTATATTGAGCAGCTACTGGTCAAAGGTTCTGAGCTTGTCGGAGAATACATTCTTCGATGCACTCAAAATCAATCTTTCTTTGAAGATTTGACGAATAGCTTGCTGACACATGTTATATGGCACTGACCAACAAACAAAAGGAGAAAGTAACCAAGGAAGTAAAGCTTCACGATAAAGATACTGGCTCATCAGCCTATCAGATTGCTCTATTTACAGAGCAGATTCGTAAGTTGACTATCCATTTGAAGAAAAATAGTAAAGACTTTCATTCACGCCGCGGTCTTTTGAAGATGGTAGCAAAGCGTAAAAAGCTTTTGACATACCTCAAGTCTACGAATGAGAAAGCGCACAAAGAAATCACCAAAAAACTTGGACTCAAATAGGTTAGCTGTAAGCCCGGAGCTCTTTTCCGGGCTTATCTTTTTTACACGACGATATTTTTTAAAACGATAATTTTTTTATACTATGGCAAAATTTCTTGATCAGAGAGTCGGGGTTTTAGTGGATATCTCCAATCTCTACTACAGCGCACGTGTACTGTACAACAAAAAAGTAAACTTTAAGAACGTTCTTACAATGAGCGTGGCTGATCGTAAACTTATCCGAGCTATTGCCTATGGCATCAGTACCACAGAAGCAACGGAAGATAAGTTTTTTGAAGCCTTGGAGAAAGCTGGTTATGAAGTAAAAACCAAAGACCTTCAGATTTTTCCGGATGGCTCAAAAAAAGGTGACTGGGATGTCGGTATAGCAGTAGATGCTATCAAAATGGCTCAAAAAGTAGATGTCATTGTTTTGGTTTCTGGTGATGGAGACTATGTGTCTTTGGCTGAATACATCCAAAATACCTTTGCTTGCCGAGTGGAAGTGGTAGCTTTTGCTGAGTCTTCAAGTCAAAAGCTGCTTGAAGTGGCAGATGATTTTTTCAATTTGTCTAGCGATAAAAGAAAGTTCCTTATATAGTCTTTGGTAGGGAACTTTTGACAGTTGAGCGTATATTTGACAGAGTAGAAGAGTAATTAATTGATAGACCTGGGTGAGCAGTTTGTAGCTACACGTCTTCTTCTATTGCCCTAAATAGGCTGAGACGTGTGTGTATAGACTGGTCATTTGGGTAAAAAACTATGCAAGAAAAAAGTTTTACCCTTTCTTTGGGTGGGCGAGAGCTCACTATTGAAACGGGTACCCTGGCTAAACAGGCCAATGGTTCAGTAACCGTACGTTACGGCGATACCGTAGTTCTCGCTACAGCGGTCATGAGTAAGGAAATGTCCCGTATCACGGGGTATTTTCCTTTGATGGTTGATTTTGAAGAGCGCTACTATGCCGCTGGCAAGATTAAGGGTTCTCGTTTTATTAAGCGTGAAGGACGTCCATCAGACGACTCAGTCCTTTCTGGACGCGCAGTAGATCGGACAGTCCGCCCACTCTTCAATAGCCGCATGCGTAATGAGGTTCAGGTCATTACCACGGTACTTTCTTTTGATGGTGAAAATGATACAGATTTAGTGGCTATGATTGCTGCTTCAGCCGCTTTGACACTCTCAGATATTCCTTGGGCTGGTCCTATTGGAGCGGTGCGTGTAGGGCTAACAGAAGAAGGCTTTATCCTTAATCCAAAGAAGGCTGAGCGCAGTGGCAGTAAGCTAGATCTTTTGGTTTCTGGTACTCACGACAAAATCAATATGATTGAAGCGGGAGCACAAGAAATTACTGAAGAACAAATGGGTGCAGCCTTTGAGTTTGCTTTTGAATCTATCCAAAAAATAACCGATTTTATCACAAGTGTTCAGGCTGAAGTAGGCAAGAGCAAGCGTGAAGCAGCGCTTTTGGTGGGCAGCGCTCCATTTGAAGCCGCTATTCGTAGCTGGTGCGAGGAGCTTGGCTTAGGTGAAGCTCTATATCTTCTTCCAAAGAAGGCTATGGAAAGCAAGGTAGCAGAAATTAATGAAGAACTTCGCAAGCGTGCTGGTGAGCAATTTGCAGAAGAGAAAAACTTCAATGAAATTTTGGCTTTAGTGAGTGATGAGTTTGCTGATGAAGTAGTGCATGAAAAGATTCTCAAGAATGATGCTCGTCCAGATGGAAGAGGTTTGCATGAAATCCGCACAATCACCACAAAGGTGGGGATCTTGCCGAGAACTCATGGAACAGGACTCTTTACCCGAGGTGAAACCCAGGCTTTGACAGTAACTACTCTCGGTGCCCCTGGTGACGAGATGGTAGTTGATACTATGGAAGTGGACATGAAAAAGCGCTATATGCACTTTTATAACTTTCCTCCATATTCTGTGGGAGAGGTGCGTCCAATGCGTGGCCCAGGTCGTCGTGAAATAGGTCACGGTGCTCTAGCTGAAAAGGCTCTCCTACCTGTTTTACCAAGCAAGGAAGATTTTCCCTACACTATTCTTCTTGTGTCTGAGGTCTTGGAATCAAATGGTTCTTCTTCGATGGCCTCTACTTGCGGCTCTACCCTTTCCCTTATGGATGCTGGTGTTCCTATAAGCCGGCCCGTTGCTGGTATCGCCATGGGAGTTATTACCGGAGAGGCAGGTGAGTTTAAGGTGCTCTCTGATATTCAGGGTCTGGAAGACCACTACGGTGATATGGACTTTAAAGTAGCTGGAACTACCGAAGGTATTACCGCTATGCAAATGGATGTAAAAATCGATGGTTTGACTCCAAGTATGCTCAAGGAGGCTATTAGTCAGGCAAAGGAAGGGCGAATGTTTATTATGGGTAAAATGATGGAGGCTATAGAAGCTCCTCGTAAAGATCTTTCCCCATATGCTCCGCGTATTATTACGCTGCATATTAATCCAGAGAAGATTCGTGATGTCATTGGGCCTGGAGGTAAGATGATTAATCAGATTATTGATGAAACAGGGGTGGCTATCGATATTGAAGATGATGGATCAGTCTTTATCACTGCTCCAGATGGAGAAGGAGGAGCCAAGGCAGTAGCTTGGATTGAGGGTCTTACTAGAGAAGCTAAAGCAGGGGAAGTTTTTGAGGCTCGCATTACGAAAATTATGACCTTCGGGGCTTTTGCTGAAGTACTTCCAAATCAAGAGGGTTTGATTCATATCTCTGAACTTGCCCATGAGAGAGTGGAAAAAGTAGAAGATATTGTGGCGGTAGGAGACAGGGTACGGGTATTAGTTAAGGAAATTGATTCACAAGGAAGAATTAATCTTTCTATGAAAGCCTTGAAAGAAAAAGCGTAATTGTTTCTTCTTCAAAATAGGGTATACTAAAAGGGAGCATCGGCTCCCTTTTTACTTAGAGTAAAACAAATATGTCATTTTTTGATTCCAAACAAAAAGAAACAGCCCCAAGCGGAACCATTACCCCAGATATCCTCTCTCAGGTTAGAATTATGGGAGAAAAAGCTCCCTCTGCCTTGGGTCAGAGTACAGCGCAGACGTCACCACAGAGAGAACTTCCTCATCAGGAGAATCCTGTTTCTAATCCGTTTATTCATAATGAAAACACGCCATCAAACCTGCCGATTGAAACAGGTGAAATGGATACAGTAGCCATTCCAAATGCTGTCACCGCAGAAACATCTATGCCAGAAAATGTACCTGTACCTCCGATGGCACCAGGATTTTCTCCTCAGCAAGGACCAGATGGAAACTCCTTTGAAAAGAAGGAACATTCTTCGAGAGTCGTTATCATAGGTTCAATTTTAGGAGTAGCTCTAGCGCTTATTATGGGAATCTTTTTCTATCTTGAAAAAGTTAAGGATACAGAAATTGCAGAAAAAGAGACCACTGAGTTACCGGCAGAAGAAAAAGAG
>CAYLMF010000014.1:16454-19247 GCA_964385005.1 uncultured Bdellovibrionales bacterium
GAGCTATTTTTTCTGCTATAATTGATTTGTAAGTGAGTGTTGAACCTTAAAAATTTCCTATCCATTTCTCATTTTAGAGTGAATGGTGAAAGGCAATCCTTTAAAATCATCTATTGATTGTAGAGAGGCTGCCTTTCACTGTTCAAGTGTTGATATATCATTATCGACCGCTCCGTCCTAACACGGAGACCTAAAACAAAAATAAAAAAAGGAATCACAAAGTGATATCCACTCCTTGTAACATAATAAAAATAAGGAGAAAAACAAAAATCAAAATCAAAAAATTGTTCTTTCAAAAAAATCTCTAAAGGGTTCGCCCAGAGAATGGTGAAAAGGAAAAAAGTAGTTGAAAAGTTAGGACAACTATGAATACGCATTTGCACAAAACACAGACATGGTTCGTGTTATCTTGCACTCTCTCACCCGGAGTACAATAACCGCCAGATCTGTTGGCACATGCAAGCTGGGCGCCACAGCCAATATTTTTTATATCGGGCCTCGTGTGCGCCCGGCACCAACATCTCTCCCGTAAGGGTTTTTTTTATACCAAAAAATAAATATCTTGTAATTTTAAATGGAGATATTTATTCTGAGAATTCTATTTATATGCCTCAAGATAAGCCAAAAAACCTAAAAATTGGGGTATTTGGTGAAGAAGTAGCCTGCCGCTATTTAAAAGCAAAGGGGTACAAAATTTTGGAAAGAAATTTTTCTAATACCCAGGGCATACGGCTGGGAGAAATTGATATTATCGCTCTGTATAAAGGAAATATTGTTTTTGTGGAAGTCAAAACAAGAAGGCAAGCGGGAGCAGAAGCTCTCTTGCCCGAAGCAAACATCAATAGACAAAAACTACATAAGCTCAATAAGATCGCACAGGTCTATCTAAGAGAAAAAAAGATGCAAAATAGAGCGTATCAATTTGATGCTGTAAGTATTTTTTATAATGAAGATGAAAAAAAGGCTCTAGTTAAGCATATAGAAAGTATTTTTATTTAGACAAAACATTTTATTTAACGTATACTAAAGGTAATTGATAATAATACTATGACATATAGCAATGAATTTTTGGGAGAAGTAAAAGGAAAGTTGGTGGAAGAAAAAGAAAGACTTTCTCAAGAGCTACTCCGCTTTACTAAAGCCAATGAAACAGAAGGAAGTTACACGACCCAGTTTCAAGATATGGGATCAGATGAAGATGAGCAGGCTTCGGAAGTAGAGCAGTACGTAGATGATATTGCTTTGGAGTCAAATCTAGAATCTCAGTTAAAGGACGTACTCGATGCGCTTGAAAAGTTAGAAGCTGGAACATACGGAGTTTGTGAAGAAACGGGTGAAATGATTAGTGAGGAAAGACTGCATGTCTATCCCCAGGCAAGGACGGTAGTAAAGGTGGCTTAGTTATGACTATGCGTGAGAAAGGGATTCTTTTCGGAGGATCCTTTTTGCTTTTTTTAAGCCTAGTAGGTATTCGGATGGTAGTACAAGAACGCTATTTTTGTAATACAAGAATTGGTTTTGGTTTTTTTGAATACTCAGAATGGTTTCTGTTCCTTGGGGCCTCTCTCCTTATATTTATAGGATATTTGCTGCATAAGAGTCAGCGTTTTTCTCTGAGGCTCGTTTTTAGTATACTTTTGGTAAGTAGTTTAGCGAATATTTTTGAAAGAGTTTTTTTTGGTTGTGTTTTGGACTACGTGTCACTTCCGCTTGTAGGAAGTCATATCAATCTTGCCGATATTTTGATTATAGGTGCGCTCATGTACGCTTTCTTTTTTGTAGAAACAAAAGATTTCAAAAACTAACATAAGATTATGTCAGCCAGGCTTTATTCCGCTGCCGTTTTGGGCATTGAAGCAGTCAGTGTTGAGGTAGAGGTAGACGTCCTATCTCAAGGACTGCATAACTTTACTTTGGTAGGCTTACCAGATCAGGCAAACAAGGAATCACGTGAAAGAGTGAGCGCAGCTCTAAAAAATAGCGGTTTTCGTCCACCGCATCAACAAGGTAGGATTACAGTTAATTTGGCACCTGCTGATCTACCAAAGAATTCACCTATTTATGATGTGCCGATTGCTCTGGGGATACTTTTGGCTACAGAGCAACTTCTTTTTATGCCTGAAAAAAAGCTTTTTATTGGAGAGCTGGCTCTTGATGGCAAGATACGAAAAGTGAGTGGCGTCCTAGCAATTGCCCTTTTTGCTCTGCAGGCTGGCTACGAAGAGCTCTATATTCCAGAAGAAAATGCCCATGAAGTTTCCATGCTTACAGGGATAAAGATTTTTTCGGTAACGACTTTGGGAGGCATGGTACGTCATTTGCGAGGGGAGGCTCTCCTTTGTGCTCTGGTCCCAGAGACGCCTGTATATGAAGCAAAGGTCTATAGCTATGACATGGAGTATATCCGTGGTCAGGAGCAGGCAAAACGAGCCTTAGAAGTGGCAGCAGCTGGAGGGCATAACATTCTTTTTGTGGGGCCACCGGGGTCTGGGAAAACACTCTTAGCAAAAACGCTCCCGAGTATTTTGCCGGCGTTACGTTTCGAGGAACGCTTAGAAGTGATGAAAATATTTTCAGTCGCCGGTAAAATTCATAGGGATTTTTCTCAATTTGAAAGACCTTTTCGTGCCCCTCATCATTCAGCTAGCGCGGTTTCGCTTATTGGAGGCGGGAGTTATCCAAAGCCAGGAGAAATAAGTCTAGCCCATAGAGGCGTGCTTTTCTTGGATGAGTTTGCCGAGTTTCCAAGGGGTGTCCTTGAGGGATTGCGCCAACCCCTAGAGGAAGGGGTGG
>CAYLMF010000015.1:0-18728 GCA_964385005.1 uncultured Bdellovibrionales bacterium
CGATAGTCGGCGTTCCTCCTTCACTTGATGAACTACCAGAGATACCGTTGCCATTGGTGATAGTGGCTACGTAGTTTCCAGTGGTATGAGTACTAAGTGCAATGAGGTCATTTAATGTTGTAGCACCAGTTCCTCCATTAGCTACTGACAATTGAGCCCCTGACCAATTGCTATTATTAATGGTTGAAAGAGTTGCAAGGGCACCTAAAGAAAGATTGCTACGAGCCGTACTTGCACTCGCTATATCTGATAAATTATTTGCTGGATTCAAGGGAGTGTAGCCGAGAGCTGTCTGCTTAGAGTTAAAAACAGTCCAGTCCGCTGAAGAAAGCAGTCCTCGATTACTCCCATTTGACGTTGGCAAATTGAATGTATGTGTTGTGCCAACTGATGAAATATTAAAGTCTGTCCCAGCTGTACCTGTAGCAAAAGACTGTACTGCTCCAGAAAGTCCATTCAAGTTTGTGATACCACTTCCAACTCCACTGTCTGCGGCGCAAGTCCAAAGCGTACCACTCCATTTCAAAATTTCATTTGTTGCACATGTCGTAGTCAGACCAAAAGTCAAATCACCTGTTCCCGAAAGACTCGCGGTCATACCGCCATTTTGAGCAGTTACTGAACCCACTGTGCCATCCTCACCGTCTGCGCCTACTGCTCCATCGGCTCCATCTGTGCCATCCTCACCGTCTGCACCGTCCTTACCATCCTTACCACTCTGACCAGGCACACCATCACTTCCGTTAACTCCATCCTTACCATCAACACCGTCCTTACCATCTTTTCCATCTTCGCCCTGACCACCAACTCCTGATGCAATGCGTATATTTTGGTCAAAATCCTCAATCTGCAATTCAACTTCCTCATACACAAATTCATCTCTTTTTTTGTCGCAATCCTGCCAATCAATACGAGCCCCCTCTACGATACAGGACAATTCATTGCTAGGATCAATATTGTCATTTCGTAAAACAAACTTTGGTTTTAGATCCTGGATACAGCTATCATCGAAAAATCTTGAAACAGAACAGAGTAAAATCTGTGATGTAGAGGGTTCAAAATCATCACGAAAAGCCGCTTCTGCAAAAGAAAAAGATAGCCCTAAGATACTAAGGAGGAGCACTATCTGTTTTTTTATTTTGAGAAATGACTTCTGCATTTTTTTATTTCACGAGCGTCGTGGCGGTAATGATACTTTTGGTTTCTGGTCGATACAGCACAATGATATTTTCCTTTTCGTAATACACTATCTGATCATATTTTTGAGCTTTATTGCGGATATCAGCATTACTGAGAAAATTTATATGCTCCTTATCCTTGATGTTGTAAATAGCCGGGACACTCTTAACTTCAATTTCATTTTCTTGCAAAATAGCAGCCACTATATCATTTGTTCTTTCTACTAGGAATTGATCCTGCAAAGAATTCTTGAAAATAAAGTAGTTAACTGCTAATAAAAATGTCACTAAAAGTACTAAATATTTTAATTTTATTTTTGGCATTTTAAGCATAGAAAAACCGGTCAAATTTCTTGAGAATATTCATCCATAATTATACCTTAAAATTTACTATTTTCCCAGGCCATTTTTGGCTCTGTATAAATTAAAAGCCCCTCATGAAGAAGGGCTTTTTTGACTCAGGAAAATGCGTGGAATTTTAACGATAAGAGTCCATCAATTTTTGTAGTTCTCTATCATTTCGTTTGTGTCGAAATAGGGGTTCGTTTTTTAGATGTAAACGTTCCGCATAATGAGGCTTGCCAGTTTCTTGATAAATTACCCCCAAAGCTAAATGTGACAGATCCGAAACAACCTCCGTAGCCTTGTTTTTGTCGTTCTTATCGTAATTTTCATCAAGATAATAGGTATTTTCTTTGAACCACTGATAGGTATTTTGTTTGTTATAAACTACACATGGCTGGAAGACATCAATCAAAGCATACCCCTCATGAAGAATCGCCTGCTTAACAATTTCTTTGGCTTGCATAATATCCCCAGAAAAGACCCTTCCTACGAAGGTTGCTCCCAAAGAAAGAGCCGTCAATAAAGGATTAAATGGCTCTAATACAACACCTTCTGTCTGAATAGGAGTCTCCAAGCCCTTCTCAGATGTTGGGGAAGCCTGACCTTTAGTAAGGCCATAAATCATGTTATCGTGAACGATATTGGTGATATTTGGATTGCGACGGATAGTATGCAAAAAATGATTTCCACCTTCTCCATAAGTATCACCATCTCCCGACTCAGAGATAACAGTCATTTCCGGGTGTGCAAGCTTGATAGCAGTAGCTACCGGTAAGGCTCGTCCGTGCAATCCATTAAAATAATTCACCCTCATATACTGAGGAGTCTTCGCCGCCTGACCAATACCAGAACAAAGCACTACTTGTTCTGGTGCCAAATCAAGCTCTGCTAAAGCCATTTTTACAATATTTAGGATAGGAAAATTGCCACAGCCAGGGCACCAGGCAATGTCGGTGTGTAGAGGCAAGTCATATTGTTTTTTATCAACAGCCATAAAATTTCATTACGCAATAATCTTTTTGAGCTTTTCTACCACATCTTCTACGGCAAAAGGGGCTCCGTCGTACTGTAAGATTTTTTCATCAACAGCAACTCCATACTCGAGTAGAAGTAACTGAGCAAATTGCCCACTCGCATTATTCTCAAGCACAATTATCTTTTTATTTTTCAATAACTTTTCAGCGCTTGGTGCCAGAGGATACACCTGTGAAAAATGCAGCCCAACTAATGAGGTATTTCCAATAATATCCAGTGCCTCCTCGATGACCCCTCGATTAGATCCCCAGCTAATTACTACTGTATCTGCTCCGGTAAATTTACCTATTTTTGTTGGAGAATAAGCCCTTTTTTTAATTTCTTCAGCTTTTTTGAGGCGTTTATCTTGCATCTTTTGACGCACATCATGACTCTCCGTAATATGAGCCTCTTCGTCATGTTCATCACTATCTACCGCCACCAGACCCTCTCCATATCCTGGAATCCCTCTGGGCGAAATACCATCTTTACTGTAAGCATATCTCTTATAATCACTCTTTGTTTCTACAATAAAGTTTTTTATTTTTTGAATCTCTAACTTTTCTTCTGGCACAGTACTAATAGCGTCAAGAAGATACTGATCAGTCAGAATAAAGGCAGGAATTTGAAATTCATCAGCCAAGGCAAAAGCGTTCTGAGCATGACTAAATACTTCTTCCAGATTGCCAGGAGCAAAAATTACCCTTGGAAACTCTCCGTGACCCGCATATAAAGCGAGATTCAAATCCGCTTGCTCCGTTTTCGTAGGAAGTCCTGTGGCAGGT
Source organism: uncultured Bdellovibrionales bacterium (assembly GCA_964385005.1). Lineage (GTDB taxonomy): Bacteria > Patescibacteriota > Minisyncoccia > Moranbacterales > UBA1568 > UBA1568. The sequence goes on from CAYLMF010000015.1 coordinate 3,323, forward strand.
CCTGGGCGCTGTCCGATATGAATCACTATAGGTGTCTCAATAATTCCCGCCAAGCTGACACCCTCTGTCATAAGAGCAAAACCTCCTCCTGAAGTTGTTACTACAGCTCGTGCTCCAGCATACCAAGCTCCTAAACCTTGATTAATAGCTGCAATCTCATCTTCTGCTTGATCAACAACAATTCCAAATTCCTTATGATACTTAGCTAAATATGTAAGCAATACCGTGCCGGGCGACATAGGATATGAAGAAATGTAGTTGCAGCCTGAAGCAATCACTCCCATCCCCAAGGCATCTGATCCCTCCATAAGAAGCTCCTTTTTTACATCTTGATGACGAGTCAGATGAATCTCAATTCCCGCATCATAGGCAAGGTGGGTACCGTGATTGTAGCCGAGTGTGGCAGCTTGAATATTTTTTGCTACTATCTCTTCGCCTTTCCGAGCAAAACGTTCCCGTAGAAACTCCTCAAAATCTGCTAAAGGTGCCTGAAGTAAGCCTAAAACTACCCCCACCGCTATTGTGCTCGCAAAAATAGGATTTCCAAGATCATTGGTAAACTTCGTAAAAGGAATATCAAAACTATTGTGCCCAGCTGGAGCACCAATTTTTGAAAGCTCTCCAAAAATAAGCGTTTTCTTACTTATCCTACTCTGCAAATGCGGCACTACATCTCGATCAAGAGCCACCAAGAAATCTATATGCTTCACATATGCCTGTCTTTTCTTATTTGTGATACGGATCTCTGTTGAGTTACTTCCACCTCGAATACGTGACATATACTCCTTGCAAGCAAAAACATGATAACCTTCACGTTTGAGCACCGCTACCAAAAGAGCTTCTATTGTCTGAATTCCTTGACCCGCAGATCCTCCTAAGACCAGCGATATGTCCCCCGCATATCTATGCATATGTATATTTATTTTGAAGCAAGCGAAACAAAATTTTTTTGCTTCTTTATCCTTTTTAGTATAGCGCAAAAACAGAAACAAAAAAACCAGCTTTCTATAGCTGGTTTTTTTCTCTACTCTTGTTCCAACTCTTTCTTAACTACCTCAAACTCATTTTCAATTTCTTGTAGTCTTTCTCGACTCTCTTTGATAAGTTTAGCCCCCTCCTTCATTTTATCAAGTCCCATTTCTACATCTACCTCCTCTTGGTTATCAAACCAACTAATAATTTCTTGGATTTTTTCTAGTGAATCCGCTAGTGTTTTCTTTGCCATATACTTACTTGTTAATTTTTTTTACCAAAGCCTCAAAACTACCCTTACCGAGCTGCACACTGAGTATATCACCTGGCACAATCTTTGAACTATCTTTTACAAGCGCACTCCCTTTTTTTATGAGTCCGTATCCAAGCTTCAAAACTCGCCTTGGGTCATAGATTTTCAACTGTTCTTCATAGAGTAGTATCTTCTTTTTTAATCTTTTTTTTACTTCAATAAAGCCATTTTTCAAGATTTCTTCAGACGAAACACCCTCTTTTTGTTTACGCCGAATCTCTTCTCCAAAGCGATGTATCTGCAAAAAAAACGCCTGCTCTATTCGTAGACTTTTTCTCTGGATACTCCTCAAAACTTCAAGCAGCGTGTCCGTACTTGAATTCAAAAAATTTCTTTTCATCCGAAGAGTCTGCGCGAAAACAAGCGGCAACTTTAAACTTAAGTTATTAATAGCCTGTCGCCCTTCAATCCATTCTACGGTTAATTCCTTAGCGGTAGCAGTTGGAGTGGAGACCATTTTATCAGCTACCAATGCAGCGAGTGTTATATCTTTTTCATGACCAACCCCGAGTAGTGTTGGTATTGGAAATGAAGCTATCTCTCTTACAAGTATTTCATTATTAAAAGCCTGCAAACTTTCGAGACTTCCGCCGCCACGCACTACTACTAACACATCATAAGAATCAGTTCTACTTCGAAAATACTTAAGCGCTTTTAGTATTTCAAACACAGCCTTCTTGCCTTCTACGGCTGTAGGATAAAAATCAACCTTTAGTCCAAAGTTACTAAGATTCATCTTAAAGTCATCTATGGCCGCCCCCTGAGCTGACGTAATAAGTGCTATCCGTTCTGGATATCTTGGCAAAAGTCTCTTATTTTCTTCTGTCATGAGACCCTCTTGCTCTAACTTTCGATACAATTCATCATAGGCCTTCTTCAGCATTCCTTCACCAGCCAATTCTATCAACCCTACCTTCAAACTCAGTCTTCCGTTTGGCTTATAGATCTCAGGCGCTCCCTCAACGATAATTTGATCACCTATTTTTATATCCACTCCAGATATCTGATACGCAAAGCGAAAAATAAGACATGGCAACATACTTCCATCGAGCATATCTTTGAGAGTAAAATAAACCACTCTCTCACGAATATCTACACTCGTAACCTCACCAGAAATGCGAGCAGCCATTCCAGATAACTCCGTGTTTAAGCCATCAAGAAACTGACTCACGGTTAATGGTTCATACTGCACTTCTTCATCCGGGCTCACTGGCGTATTTCTTGATTCAAGAGGAGATTCTTGTACAGACTGAATAATAGCCAAGATAGCCTTGCCGTACTTCTGATATTTCTTTTCTTTGATACCCTTAATCAAAAGAATTGCTTCTTTTGATTCTGGTCTGGCTTCTACTAAGGCATCTAGGGTTGCTTTAGAAAGAATCTTATATGATTCAATTCCTTCGCGCCTTGCCTGTTCTTCTCGCCATTCACGCAATTTACTTTGTAGTAACATAGGATATAAAAAGCCCGCCAAAGCGGGCTTTTAAAAGAATTACCAGCCTATCTCTCTCGCCCCTTACTTACTATACTTATTGATTGCCTCCTGAAAGCCAGAGAAAGGCAAGGCACCTACGACTACTTCTCCAGTTACTGTCCCATCTTCTGCAAGAGTTCCGATTACAAAACTTGGGGTACCAGTAATACCTGCCTTAGTACCATCAGCAATATCCTTTGCAATCTCTTCTTTTGTAGATTCTTCTTCAGAACAAGCGAGTACCTTCGCGGTATCTACTGAAGCAGCCTTCAGTAGCTCCATCATTTTTCCTTGAGGAAGACCCTTTCCATTGGTCTGAGTAGCGGCATACACTGCTTCTGTAAAGCTAAAGTACGCTGCGTCACCCTTCTGGTCTCGGACACATTCAGCTACTGCAGCCTCTTCTGTTGCCTTCGGATCATGAAATGACAACGGGAAGTCACGGGCCACTATGACAGCCTTTCCTGTTTCTACATATTCCTTCACGAGCTGCTTATGAGTCTCCTGATGAAAACGCTTACAAAAAGGGCATTCTAGGTCACTAAACTCAATAATAGCCACCTTGGCTTTTTTCTTGTCTCCCATAACTGGATCATCATCAAGAGAAACCGTCACTGGACCACCCTCTTCTTTGACACCATTGTTATCTGCCTGCTGAGCCTGCTTAGGATTAAGACCTTCTTGAGCCTTATTGCTTTTCATTGGCATCCAAAAGCTACTTGTAATAAGAACTGCTCCAAAAATAAGTGCCCCAGCTATCAAAAGCGCATCTGAACTCAAAGCATCTTTTTTGAGCCACTGACATTTTTTCTTAGGCGCTGGCATTACAGCTTCTTCTTTCTTGTCCTCATTCATAGTTTCTTCCATAGAAATACTTCATTAAAACTTTATACTACTCATCTAGTATACCATAATCCCCCTCTATACTGGTTTCTCAGCTTTGTACTGGACATGAAAGCTTTCCACATACTTTATAGCCCATTGTAGTGGAGCAAGAAAGTTTTTCCATGCCAAAAGCTTCAAAAAAGCGTAGCTTCCAATCAAAATACCTGATTGGACCAGGGCAATAATCATCTGACTCTCTGTATTTACTTTGATAAAGAAGCGGTGCAGAATAGCAAAGAAAAACATGGCGTAGACCGTTCTATGAAGCCACTTCCACTTTTTACCCCCTAGGAACTTTTGCGCTAAATTGTTGGAAGTAAAGAGAAGTGGCAGTGTAAGAAAAAAAGCCACCATCCCAAAGAAAAAGCCATTTTGCCACTGACTGAGATTTGGCAGTATATACCCCTGAAACCAAAGTGGGTCAATCATATATCCCACTCCATGCACTATTGCAAGATACCCCATTAGAATACCGAGTTCACGCCGAATTGCCATAAGAAGAGTGAGAAATCGAATACGAACAATACGCGAAACTGGACTCAAAAAAAGAATAGCTATAAGTAAGTTGCCCGATAACTCACCAAACTCTTTTCTTAAATCTGGAAAGAAAAAACCAAAGAGGCTCAGATGAGCAATCACTAGAATAATTTGCTTAATAAGCTGTATATTACGGCCAAAAATAGCCGTAACTGTATCGTGAATACTAAATACTAAAAAAAGAAGTGTTTTCATAAAGAGTTTGTTTGGTATTTGATAGCGAGACTATAGGCTTTAAACAATCTCGGCATCTTGATTATAGCATGAGAATAGTCAGAAATTATGGTATGATATGAGTAATAGAAAAATATGGAAACTTTGCAAAATACCGAACCAATCATCCGGGTAGATAAATTACGCATTGTCTACAATCAAGGAAAATCAAATGAGATGCGTGCTCTCGAAGAAACGACTGTGGAAATCTATCCGCATGAGTACGTTATTATTTTTGGACCTTCTGGTTGTGGAAAGTCTACCCTTCTGTACTCCATCTCTGGTCTTCAGTCTGCCACCTATGGCTCTGTATACGTAGGAGGGAAAGAGCTCGGAAAAATGACCCAGGCTGAACAGGTGCACTTTCACCAATCAAGCATCGGTATGGTTTTTCAGGCTTTTTATCTTATCTCCTCACTGACCATTCTTGATAACGTCGTTCTTCCAAAGGTTTTTCGTGGAGAAGACCCAAAAACTCGCAAAGAGGTGGGTCAAACACTTCTTCGTCGCTTCGGTATCGCAGCTCAAGGTAATAAATTTCCAAACGAACTTTCTGGTGGACAGAAACAGCGCGTTGCTATTGCTCGTTCCCTCGTCAATGACCCTGAAATCATTCTTGCTGACGAACCAGTGGGTAACCTTGATAGTGAGAGTGCTGAAAACGTACTGGCTATTCTCAAAGACCTAAACGAAGTAGACAAGAAGACAATTATCATGGTGACTCACAACCCAGAGCACCTCGCCTATGCTGATCGCGTTATTTTCATGAAAGATGGCCGTGTCGTAAAAGAAGAAATCAATCGTGACAAGCGTCCCTCTACAGCTGCTGCTTCAAAGACTACCAAACCAGAAGAAAAGTTTGCAGACAAAAATTCTCCGGAGGCTCTCGAGCTTCAGATGCTCATGGAATCATTTAAGAATCTCCTTCCAAAACAAGTAGATATCCTTCTTATTCCTTTCAAAGCCAAGCAACTCCTCGCACACATCATTTCTGAAATGAATGATGAACAAATTTCCATGGCAGAAGCTTTCCTTAAAGAACGTCTCTTTAATAATATTGATGCCAAAAAACTTGCCCAAAGCCTTGATACAAGCCTAGAAGAGGGTGGTGGTGGCTGGAACAGTCTTCGCGCTCAATCCTTTACTAAGCGAGCTGAAGCTATTATTGAGCAAGCCCGTATTACCAAAGACAGCCCCCAGAAAGGTCTCCGTACTCTTGCAGAATACCTTGTTGAAAACTTTCATATTAAGTTTACACAGGAATCATGGCCTCGCTTTGTCGAGCTCCTTAAGCTTCGTATTGAAAATAAAATGGGCCAGCTTGAACTCCTTCGCAACCTTGATGCACCAGTGAAAAAGGGTGGTGTTGGCCTCAACCGTATCACCGCAGAGAAAGTAGTGCGGGAAATCGAAATAATTATGCTTCTAAAATACAGCTAGTATGCGCGTCTGGGATATCACTAAACTTTCACTTCGTATGTTCAAAGCGCACACTATGCGTACGCTTTTGACAGTGCTCGGTATGAGCGTCGGTATTTCTGCTATTATGTTTTTGGTTTCTTTTGGGTATGGACTCCAAAGAACATTGCTTGAAAAAATTACCACTTCAGATGCTCTCGCGAGTATAGATGTTTCTGTCGGTAAGGAGGGAGGTCAAAAGAAACTTGACCAAGAATCAATTGACATCCTAAAGACTATCCCAAATGTAAGTGATGTTGTGCCTGTGCTTGAAGTGCCTGGTCAGGGTAAATTTCCCACCCTCAATCTCGATGTCAACGTAGTAAGCTCTCAAGTAGGCTACCTCAAAGGTGAGGGCCTAAAAATTGTCGAGGGTCGCTTTTTTGATAAAAACGAAACTACTGGGCTCGTAATTTCTGAAGGTGTTGCTAAGATTTTTACTGAACCTTATACAGAGCTTATCGGCCAAACAGTCACTCTTACCCTTTTCCCTGCAAGCGAGGTACCTGGCAAAAGCCTCACCTATAATCCACCTGCAAGCTACCAAATCGTCGGCATAGTTGCGGGAGAAAATAACTCAGTTTATACCTCTCTGAGTTCACTCACGAACTTTCCTCTCGTAAGCTACTCAAAGGTAAAGGTAAAAGGCACGAGTGCTGATGTCATTGATCCTATGCGTGTTCAAATAGAAGAAAAGGGATTTGTAGCCTCTTCTATCTCTGAAACTATTGATCAAGCCAACAAGGTTTTCCGCGCTGTCCAAATCGTGCTCATGGTTTTTGGTATGATTGCCTTGGTTGTTTCTGCTATTGGTATGTTTAACACCATGACTATTACTCTTTTGGAGCGTACAGAAGAGATTGGAATTATGAAATCAATTGGAGCATCACGCAGCAATATCTCCGTTATGTTTGTTATGGAATCAACTCTCATGGGATTCCTTGGTGCTACAGGAGGTGTGCTGATTGGTTTTATCGAAGGTCAGATTATCAACTTTCTTCTCAATATCGTAGCTACTCGTTTTGGAGGTACAGCGGTTAATCTTTTCTACAGTCCCCTCTGGTTTGTTTCAGCTATTATCATTTTTGGTGCCTTTGTGGGCTTTAGTACAGGTGTTTTTCCTGCCAGAAAAGCCTCAAAAATCGATGCCTTGGACGCTCTTCGCTACAAGTAAACCAAAGTCTCCCCTTATTTTGTCTTCAAAAAAACTCCCTTTCCTAGGGAGTTTTTTATTTGTAGCCTTCTCTTTAGAGAGGGTTAATATCAATTTTTACCGCTCGGGCGGTTCCGCTATAATTCCCCTCGGAACGCATACTTTCTGTATCTGCTCGCCAGCTCGAATCAGAACAGTTGGTTAGACTTGATCCATTATGCTTAATAAAAGTCACTCTGTACCCACCATTATTAATAGAACCATTGATGCCTGCCGAACCATTCACTACACTGCAAGAATCTCCACTTGAAGCAAGGCAGTCGAGACGCTGTCCATTACAGCTCCCCTTATATGTTCTCTCAAGTATTTTTTCTAATCCACTATCAGCAATTTGAAAAGCCACCACCGAACGACTGACCGCATTGATACTTCTCTTTTCAGAGACACTCACTATCGCAAGAGACAATGATGCCACAAGCAAAAAAGAGAGAAGAATGAGTGAAAAGACTAAAACTGATCCGTTTTGTTTTTTGTTTGATAGCATAACTCTAATAAGTAGAACGTAGTGCGTTCATAATAACACAAAAATCAATAAGTTCCTGAATGAGGGCTCCGTGTACAGGATCTATGTAGCCAAAAGAAGCTGTAACCATACCAATTGTCGAAAGGCCAATTCCCAAAAAAAGACTCTGGTACGCGACCGTATAAGATCTTCTTCCTATATGGATAGCCTCCCGAATAGAGACAATGTCCCTACCCAAAATAGCCACATCAGCAGCCTCTAGAGAAGCTGCATTCTCTGTTCCTGAAAAAACAATCCCCAAATCAGCCATCGAAAGCGCTAAGGCATCATTCATACCATCACCTATCATACCTACCAAGGTATTATTTTTTTGAGCCTGAGCTACCAAGGATAGCTTTCTTTCGGGCGTAGCATCTGCATACAAAGGGAGCTTAAATTGAGCAAGTACTCGTTCTGCATTCTTTTTATGATCCCCCGTAATAATGCCCAATTTATACCCTCGGTCTTTTAAATAGGTGAGGACTTCTTCTACTTCAGGTTTTAGTCCATCATCAAAGAAAAAGCTTGCTACTCGAATATCTTTTTCCCACAAATCGACCTGGATACCTTCTTCTTCATTTCTCTTCGTTTTTTTTAGGCTGTATACCATCTTATCTATAGTGCCGGTAATACCCTCTCCAAAAACCTCTTTAACCGCATGTGTAACCAAAAAATTACGATTCTTTTCTTCTTGTGCTGCTACCAAGACTTTCGCTAAAGGATGAATTGAATGACGCTCCAGCGAAGCGGCTACACTGAGGGCGCGTTCCTCAGTCATACCCTGACTATGGATTACTATTTTTCGGAGCATTGGCTGACCAATTGTAAGCGTTCCCGTTTTATCAAAAAATATAGTCTTCGTTTTAGCTAATAACTCAAGTATAAATGGGCTCTTTACAATAATTTTTCTTTTAGCAGCACGGTTGAGCCCTCCAAGGAAACTGAGTGGCACAGCAATCAAAAGAGGACATGGGGTTGCTAATACCAATACAGCCAAGAAACGATTTGATTCTCCAGATACCGCATACGCCAAGACTGCAATCGATACAGCAAAAAGAGTAAAGAAGAGGTTGTATCGCTCTGAAAGCCTCACGAGTGGCGCACTGTGTATTTTTCCCTGCTCCACGATCTCTAAGATTTTTCGATAGCTCGAATGCTCAAAATCAGATTCCACCTCTACCACGATAGATTCTCCAGTATTCACAAAACCAGCCTTCAAGTGACTCCCCTTTCGATGCGTTACTGGCATTGATTCGCCGGTAATATTTGATTCATTAAAGATTCCATCTTCCGACATCAGTCGCCCCTCTATAGGCAGCATCTCTCCACTCCGAATCACTACGATGTCGCCCGGGACAATAGCATGAAGCGACACCTCATGATGACGCTCTTTACCATATAAAAGAATATTTTTTGGAATTTCATAAAAGAGATTCTTTAAGGTGCTCTCTGCGCGTTCAGTTCCATACTTCTCTAAGGCTTCGCTTACTGAAACCATCAATGCAATGACTGCTCCGGTCAGCCATTCTTGCATAAAAAAGGCTGTTATAAGGGTAAATAACGCTAAATAATCAAGGTTTGTTTTCTTTACGCGTATACGTCCCCACGACTCACGAGCAAGCACCATCAACCCACCAAGCTGCACAAGTGTCCAGGCTTCTGGTATCTTCAAAACAAATCCTACAAAAATAAGAAACGAAAAAAGCAATGGTAAACGAAATTCCGCTCGAAGCATTTCTTGTACAAAACCTCTCATACTTTCAGTTATTCTTTATTTAGTGAGTGTTCGTTACTCTGATCATGTTCCAAAAACCACTGGTGCGATTCTCTTCGCTGGCGTAAAATTTCCGACTCATCAATGATCAACCTTTTTTCTAGGCGTGCAATTTCTAACTCATCTCTTTCTAATTGACGAAACAGCCAGAGTATCAAAATTACAATAGTTCCCGTGAAAACGAGTGAGCCAAAGAAAAGCCACCAAAAAGAATCTTTACTTTTCAAAACCTCCTCTTGCCAGAGCGCATAGGGCGTATCTTTGGCCTCACCGTTGGCCTGCCACAAAGAGCACTCTTTCTGATAGGCATCAAATGCTTTCTGTGAGCCATAAAAAGTATCTACAACTGCTGCCTTTTGTATTTCGTTATTCATGTCATTACAGCGCCTCTCCACATACGCTTGAAACATTTTGCGGAAAGCTTTTCCAAAAACACCCTCCTCTGCGTCAATTCTTGCTGCTGAAGATATTTCCTCAAGACCCTCAATAGATTGAGCAAAAGCAAAGTTATCACCCGTTTTACGCTCAAGAATATCCGTCTGAAAGGTTACTACACCTACTACTTTCCCCTCTTCGCTAAGCACTGGGCCTCCGCTTGATCCCTGTGAAACCTTGGCATCTGTCTGATAAATTTTCTTGCCATCTGAAGACATCCGTACAGCACTCACTACTCCAGAAGTAAACGTTACCTCACCAGCACTTTTTTCATTGAGCTCCGCAGTGGCTGGAAATCCAGATAAATACACCCTATCTCCTACCGCAAGTTCTTTTGATGATAAAGCAAGGGCTGGAGCTGGTTTTTTAGCAATCTTTAGAAGGGCTATATCCACTCCTCCACTTAGAAAATTTGGAGACTCCACCAAAAGTTCTACGGGCTCAGCAGTAGCAAAAGCCTCTGTAAAGGAAGCCGCTTGTCGTCCAGGACTGAGTATCCGTACTTCTTGCTGTAACTCAAACTGACTCCCGGCAAGGATAGTAGCAAAAACCTGCCCAATAAAACCATCCTTCCCTTCTTTAAGCAGTACCTCCATCTCACTATCAGTAAGCGTAAGAGCATTTTCATACAAGGATGCCATGGCTCGTTCTGTAGTGAGACGTTTTTTTATGGTTTGCAAAGAGACCACATGGGCATTGGTAGCCACAAAACCTTCTTCTTGAATAACGAAGCCGCTCCCACTAAAATACTCATCAACCTGCACCTCCTTTTGGCTATCTGGCACAATTGAAACTGTTCTTGCTCTAACGTCAACGAGAATACCAGGAATAACCGCCTTGCCTGTAATATGGGTAGCCACCTGTAAAACCCCCGATCTGGATATATCAGCCACTCCTTGAGAAGAAAGATTTTCTGCCAAAACCTCTCTTTCTCCTCCAAAGAAAAAGAGTGTCAGTAAAAAGAAAAAAACTACTTTTTTGTACATAACTATTTTTGTTTTTGTTCTTTTAATTTTAACACGTTTCTGCCTAAAAAATATCTTTTTGCTTTTCATTTCAACATATTGACGAATATTTAAAAATATGCTAATATATCAAACTAACCTAATGACAGAATCCTATGCAAAAATCCTTTAGAAAAAGTCTTTCTTTCAAGAATTTCTCCCTATTTTTGAATCAAGTCAAGGAAAAATTTTTCAGCTGCATCTCTCAAAAACCATGGGTGAGTTTTTTTACTCTGCTCTGTTTTCTTTTTCTGATTATTTTTATTGGCCATACCTTACGTGCGCCAGAAGAGGCCTCGCTTGTAGCACCGCTTCAGCCAAAGATGGTTACTACTTTTTCTAGTGAAACACCTCTCCTTCTTACTGTTCCTGCTCAAGTAAAAAAAGATTCTGTTTTAAATATTACTGCTCTTGCTCCCGGTATTGTCAGCCGTGTCTTTGTAGCCACCGGACAAAAAGTAGCTGGCGGCCAAACCCTTTTTTCTCTGACAAATGATTACGGTAGCGGAGCATCCTCTATCGAAAGAAACATTGCTCAAAATGAAGCCCTTCTCGCAGAAGAAGTTTCCGATCTCGACAAAAAGATTCAGTCACTCGAGGAGACCCGTATCAAAAAAGATACCACTCTCAACAAAAGCAGCGAGTCAGTGAGCCTTGAGCGCCTCAAAAAAGAGCGTGAAGTACGACGCTACACCCTTCAGAGTAGTCGTCTCAATCTTGCCCTCGCACTCAAGAATGATGCTGTATTTCAACCAAAAAGCAGTCTTCCTGGCACCGTTACTTCACTTCTTGTGCGTCCGGGTCAATTTGTGAGTGCTGGTCAAACACTAGCCACTTTTTCAGCCAACGACAACACTGTGACCCTCGAAGTTTCTCTTTCACCTGAAACTGCTTGGCTTCTTGATTCTGAACAAAAAGCTTTTCTCCCTGGAAATCAAGAGCTTACTCTGATCTACCTCTCTAAAGAAGAAAATGAAAATGGTTTGTATAGCGCCATTTTTAGCGCTCCAGCCAATCTGACAAGCACCCTTGTAAACAACCGCTATATTGATATTCAAATTCCCCTCAAAAGCAAAGAGGGGGGCGCCACTCTCCTTCCTCTTGAGAGTATCTATCAAGACACTGACTCAGCCTGGGTTATGGTTGTCAAAGATGGTAAGGCTGATGCGCAAACCGTTACCCTTGGCACCGTATACGGTAACTACATTGAAGTTGTTTCTGGTATCAGTAGTCAGGATGCCGTTATCCTTACCCGAGGAATAATTCAAGATGAGTCTGTTACTACCAAATAAATTCTCCCCCTTATGGAACACGGACCTTCTTTTTTTGAGCGCGTCGTCTTTAACCCCAAAGACCACCAAACCTTTATAGGACGATATTTCAAAAGTATTCGTACTATTGTGCTTGTTATTCTTACCCTCTCTGGAGCGGGTCTTATCACCTATCTTACCCTTCCAAGAGAGCTCAATCCAAGTATCAAAATTCCTATCGTCTTTGTGGCCACTGCCTATCCAGGCACCAGCCCTGAAGATATAGAGAGTCTTATTACCATGCCAATTGAGGATGCTGTCTCAGGACTCAAGGGCGTATCTAAGGTAACGTCCTCCTCCAACGAAGGCGCTTCCACTATTACCGTGGAATTTGCTTCTGGCACTGATCCAGATCAAGCCAAGCAAGATATTCAAAGTGCCCTTGATAGCGTAAATGACCTTCCAGAAGACGCCCTTACTCCATCTGTACAAGTACTCGATTTCCAAAACCAGCCCGTCATTAACTTCATCATTACTGGCTCTCATGACAGTGCTAGTCTGGAGAATTTTTCTGATATCCTCGAGGATCGCCTCAAAGATCTTTCTTCGGTCGAAAAAGTGGAACTAACCTATCGTAAAGATCCTGAAATAAGTATCGTTTTAGATTCAGCTAAAATCCACGCTCTCGGACTCAATATCCAAGCTATCGCTCAAAATACCCGTGCTGCTCTCCAATCAAACCCGGGTGGCTCTCTTGATGGTAATCAAACTTCATTTTCTCTTTCTCAGGATCGCTCTCTGCAAACTTTAGAGGATATCCGCATGCTCCCACTGACGATTGGAGACACGCTCATACCACTCGGTGAAGTAGCCCGCGTAGAAGAACGCCCTTCCGTTAATGCTAGAGAAGCCTTTGTTTCCATTAACGGACAAGTCTCTGCCGAAGCTATTGCTTTTTCTGTATACAAAACCGATGGGGCAGATGCAACCGTCGCTGCCACAGAAATTCGGAGCGCTTTTGAAAAACTCAACCAGTCCCACCAAAACCAATTTGCTCTCGAAGCAATTTTTGATGGCTCTCAGGAAATCAAAAAAAGTTTTGATCAACTCTTTCATGATTTCTTTCTGACCGTTGCCCTTGTTTTTGTTGTTCTTATTCTTTTCTTTGGACTACGTCAATCTATTGTGGCTTCACTGGCTATTCCACTTACTTTTCTTGTGACCTTTATGGTCATGGGTGGTGCTGGCATCAGTATCAACTTTATTGCCCTCTTTGCCCTCTTAATTGCCCTTGGTATTCTCGTCGACAACGCGATTGTAATTATTTCTGCCATGGCTAGCTATGAGCGTACCGGCAAATTTACCCCCAACGAAAGCGCTCTTTTGGTTTGGCGTGACTTCCGCTCTGTAATTTTTGTTACGACCATAACCACTGTTTGGGCTTTTCTTCCGCTCCTCTTAGCGACTGGTATTATCGGTGACTTCATTAAGCCTATTCCTATTGTTGTATCATCAGCTCTCGCCATTTCAGCGGCCGTAGCCTTGTTTATTGTCATTCCTATGATGGCGATGCTCCAGACGGGCAACTTCCCACGAAGGGTGGTCATTTTTCTGTATAGTTTTGTTTTTCTCATTGGTGCAACCTTTCTCTTCTTTCTTATTCCTAGTGGCCCCTACAAATTCCCCTTATACCTTCTGGCCCTTCTCTGTCTTTCGCTGATCTTCGTTGTCTCTCGTGTTATTCGCAACCAAGAAGAAAAACCTCACCTCCCTCTCGTAAACAAAATCCGCCATTCTCTCGCGCGTATTTCCGACGAAGGTATTTTTGATTTTCATCCACTTGCTCTTCGCTATCAACAATTTATTCTTGGTACGTTAACTAAGAAAAAGGCTCGCCGTACGACACTGGCTATGCTTATTCTTTTTACGATATTTTCGTATCTCCTTATCCCTACTGGTTTTGTCGTCAATGAATTTTTTCCTCAGGATAACCAAGATGTTGTCTATGTCAGCCTTGAGCTTCCCCAAGGCACCCCTCTCAAAGAGAGCCGCCTCAAAGCACTAGACCTGCTCAATGAACTCAAGACCACCCCCGAAACAAGGCTTGTCTTGAACGAACTTGGTGCGAGCCTCAACAATGATGGTGTTTCTGGTAAAGGCGAAACCAATCACGTCCTCTTCACGCTTCTTCTGGAGCCAAAAAAGGAACGTTCTCAAACTTCAAGTGAAATAGTGGAAACACTCTCAAATCGCTATAAGGATTTTTCTCTTGGTAAAGTATCAGTCAATCAACAGGCCGGTGGACCCCCAGCCGGAAGCGATCTACAAATCAAGCTTCTTGGCGAAGACTCCGCAACCCTCAATCTTTACGCAGAAAAAATTGAGGCCTTCCTCAAAGAAAAACCAGGCGTCAGTAACATTTCTCAGTCTATAGATACGGGCGCAAGTAAAATTGTTTTCATTCCTGATCAAAATGAAATGCGTCGTCTCAATGTAAGCGAGACAGATAGCGCTTTTTGGATTCGCATGATTGGCAGTGGCTTCACCGTCAAAGAAGATGCCCGTTTTGGTGAAGAAAAGCGTGACATTGCCATGTACCTGAGTGCGAGCGAAACCCTCTCAACAACAGAAAATCTTTCTTCTCTTCTTATCCCGACAGCTGATGGTCCGAAGCCTCTCCATGCCCTTGGAAGACTTGAACTTACTCCAAATCCGACCCTCATCACAAGAGAAGACGGTAAACGTACTCTTTCTGTCTCGGCTGATGTCGCCGAGGGCTATTCGCCAAGCGTTCTTTCAGAAGAACTCGGAGAGTTTGCAGATGGCCTTGAGCTTCCTTCCGGCTATAGCTGGAAAACTGGTGGTGCTAATGAAGAAAATCAAAAGTCAGTCACCTCTATTCTTCAGGCTATGCTCCTCTCTGCTGCCCTTATCTTTGGTACCATGGTGATTCAATTCAACTCGTTCCGTAAGGCTCTTATCGTTATCCTTGTCATTCCTCTTGCTGTTTCAGGAGTATTCATTGTTTTTGCTATCACTGGTATTCCGCTTTCTTTCCCTGCTCTCATTGGAGTGCTTGCCCTCTTTGGTATTGTCGTCAATAACTCTATCATTCTGGTAGACAAAATTAACCGCAATATGGACGCTGGGCTTAATCTTGATATGGCTATTGCAGAGGGCTCTGCCAGTCGTCTCGAGCCAATCCTTCTGACAGCTCTCACAACTATCATTGGACTTATTCCTATCACCCTCTCTGATCCTATTTGGCAGGGACTTGGCGGTGCTATTATCGCTGGCCTCCTCTTCTCAGGTATTGCTAAGCTTTTCTTCATTCCTGTCATGTACAAGATTCTCTACGGAGAAAAAGAAGACTAAC
>CAYLMF010000016.1:0-17941 GCA_964385005.1 uncultured Bdellovibrionales bacterium
AAACTTCCTGCGCCAGAGCGACGCCGGGAGCCGAGAGGCAGGTGGCGCCAACGAGGGCGAGAAGAACACGAGTACGCATGATAATTCCTTCGATTGTTGTGGAGGTACTGTTTCGGTGTGCACATATAAGAGGCACTCCCGGTCGCAAATAGCAGTGTATTTTTTGACCTTTCATTATACTCCTAAATATTGATTTTGTCAATACCAAAAGGTAGGGAGTGTAAGGGTCTATATGAGGCTTTTTGTGGTATACTTATGGTGTATGAGAATCGGTATCAACGCGTCATTTTTACGAAAACCAGGAACTGGCATTGGTCAGGTGACTTGGCATTTCCTCGAGAATCTGGCCCAGCTACCAGAGGCCAAAAACCATGAATTTTTCCTTTATACAGAAGAAGAAGTGTTTTTCCCAAAACTCGGTCAAAACTTTACCGTCAAAGCGGCATTGCCTAAGTGGCGTCGAGATGACCAGATCCGCAAATGGCTTTGGGAAAAAAAGGTGCTTCCAAGAGAAGTAGTGGCTGATACCTGCGATGTCTTTTTGTCTTTGTATCAGAGTGCGAGCGTGATGCCTATACCACAGGTAGTTTTGGTACATGATATCATCCCAGAAATTTTTCCTGAATACCGAAAAACACTACGACAGAAATTTTTTTGGAGCCAAGTCAAGCAGTCGCTACAGAAAGCTCGTTTGTATGTGGCGGTTTCTTGCCATACCAAAGAAGACATGGAAAAGCGCCTAGGCATTGAGGCACAGAAAATAACTGTCTGTCATCCAAGTATCGATCCAATTTTTCAAGAAGAAGTTTCTCTAGCTGAGAAAGCGCGCGTTATTCTCAAGTATCAATTGCCAGAAAAATTTCTCTATCATGGTGGTGGTACAGAAATCCGCAAGAATACAGAGGGGGTACTTCAAGCCTATAGAGAACTCAAGAAAATTTTCTCAAAAAATGAACTTCCCAAACTCGTCATTTCGGGCTTGGTGCACAGTACCAAAAATACACTCGCTACCCCAGTAGAGAAGCTGATTCGTGAGTATGGACTTACTGAGGAGGTGTTGGTCCTGGGGTATGTAGCCCAAGAAGATATGCCGGTCTTATATGCATTGTCAGAGATTTTTTTGTACCCGAGTCGCTACGAGGGATTTGGTTTGCCGATACTCGAAGCTATGACCGTAGGCGTTCCAGTGATTACTTCTCGAGTATCTTCATTGCCTGAGGTAGGGGGTACGGCAGTGCAGTATGCTGAACTTGATAATCCCCAGGCACTGGCTCTACTGATCAAGAAGTTGCTGAGTGATGAATCGCTACTGACCAAGATGAGTGAAGACGGCAAAGCCATTGCAAAACATTTTACTTGGAAAGAATTTACCGAAGGAATACTGAGACAAACGCTAACCGTATGCAAACAGAAAAAATAGAGGCTTTTTTGGAAGGTATCGAAGGCTGGTCTTGGGAAAAGATTGGTCTTTGGGTGATACTTTTCTTTTTTAGTGGTCTAGCAATAGTCCTTACGTATCAAGGGAAGCTTCCTTTGGATATTGATCATTTTGCTTTCCTTTTTTTCTTACTACTTTTGTTTGCATTGTATCGACCACGATTAAGTTTTTTTGCCCTGGTTTTTTTCTTGCCTTTTGAAATTATCAACCTTGCTCCAGTAGAACTTGGCTTGGCCTTGCGTCCATATCAGCTTCTGACGGTCACAACTCTTCTGGCTATTGTGCTTCGTATCATTGGCGGCAAGATGAATCCTCGAAAGATTCACTTTATCGGTTTGGACGCTTTGCCTGTGGGTGTATTGGTAGGGTCTCTTTTGGCTGTACCAGGCGCATTGGTACCCTCCATAGCTTTGAAACAATCGTTGATACTGCTTTCCTTTTTGACACTCTATACAGTAGCGCGTATTTTTTTGAAGAGCGCCAAGGTAAGAGAGGAAGCACTATGTTTTTTTTATGGAGGGGCTTTAGTGGTCATTCTCTTAACCTTTTGGCAGAATATTCAGGATAAGTATGGCAATGTGAGCCATATGGTCATGGTAGGCCGACCCAACAGCACTTTTTTTGAGGCTGATTGGCTAGGATTTTTTTTGGCAGTAGTTGTAGTCTTGCTTTTGGGAGAATGGGTAGTGGGTACCAGAAAAAACCAAGACACTTTGCGAGAGCGCCTGGCTCTTGGTGCTCGTTTTGGATTATCAGTGCTGGCTATGATGGCACTTGTATTGACGGTAAGTCGTAGCGCCTGGCTGGCCTTTACTGTGGGAGTAGGAACACTCTTTGTAGTAGAGGGATACCGCGTCATACGAGGAGAGCGTAAGTGGCAAAAATACCTCATAAAAATTCTTTTGGTCGCTGGCTTGACCTGTATCTCATTAGCGTTAGTTTTCCTTCTCAATCTAACTCGTTTTCAGATTGGTGAACGAGCAGAGAGTACCACAAATGGCTATCAGAGCATTACGGTTGCCTGTGAAAAGGAAATAGCGTTGCCAGAGAGGATAGAATCTACCGAAGCGCTCGCCTCGTATCAGTGTGAGCATATTACGCTGGAGGCGGTGGGGGCTTGGCGGCAAGCTGGAAAGAGTATTCAAAAAACAGAACGTCCTGATCCAAATTTTTCTATTCGTAGTCAGATTTACCAGCAGTCATGGGATGTTTTGAAGGCGCACTTTATATTTGGCATAGGTCTTGGTAATAGTTCTCAGTTTTTGGGTGCAGATGAACGCGGAGCAGGACTCAATACAAGCAATCTTTTCCTAGAGACATGGCTTGGGAGTGGATTGCTAGGAGGACTTTCTCTACTTCTACTTTGGTTAGTGCTTGGTATCCGTTTCGTCTATGGTATTGTACGAGGTTCGTACCCCGAGCGCTATATGCTCGGCCTGGCCATTCTTTTTGGCATGACGGTGTTTAATGTATTCAATGCAGGCATGTTTTTGGGAAGTTTTTTCTTTATCCTTGCCTTATTGGTGACATACTCTCATCCGCCAGCTGATTACAAAAAAGTATAAAGATATGACTACAGGTATACGTATTGCTATAGATATCCGTCTTTTGGGTAAGAAACGCACTGGTGATGAGACGGTTTTTTTTGAGTTGACTCGAGAAGTAATTAGGCAGGATGTGCTCAACGAATATTTTCTTTTGACCAATGAGAGTAACCCAGAAGCCTTGGATGTCTTGTATAAACGCTTAGGCTTAGCAAAGGAAAACCCAAGGCAGCATCTCGTAGTTTTGCCAGCCACCAATCGTTTTGTCTGGAATGGCGTGACGCTACCACGCTACCTCAAGACGGCTGCTATCGATGTATTCCATACCCAGTATATTTTGCCTTTTTGGTTACCGAAAGGCTTAAAGGTAGTTAATCATATTCATGATGTTTCATTTTGTGCTTATCCAGAACTTATTGATAAGAAAGATCTCTTTTTTCTCAATCTACTCATACCTCGGTCTTTGCGACGAAGCGATGCAATTGTAACGCCGAGCGCTTTTACCAAGACAGAGATCGTGAAGTACTACGGTACAGACGAAGCAAAAATTCATGTTATTTACAACGCCTTAGGAAGTGACTTTGGTGTAGGTACGGTTAGCACCCTTACAGACCAAGAGCTTCGACACAAGTATCAGTTGCCAGAGCAGTACCTTCTGTATGTAGGGACGCTTCAGCCACGCAAGAATATCCCTTTCTTACTAGAAGCGTTTGCAAAACTTCAAGCAAGCCTTCCTTCTCTCCAATTGGTCTTGGTGGGTAATCGTAAGGCGCATCACTTTGACTCTAAGATAGAACATGCTATCGGTGAGTTACAGCTAGCAGGGAGAGTGGTTTTTCCTGGCTATGTGGCAGAGGAAGATTTGCCGCGGATATACCAAATGGCCGACATTTTTGTTTTTCCGAGTCTCTATGAAGGTTTCGGTATCCCACTCCTTGAGGCTATGAGCATGGAAGTGCCAGTGATTGCTTCAGACCAGGCTTGTCTTAGGGAAATAGGGGGCGATGCAGCACTTTATTTTGACCTCGATAAGATTGACTCACTTGCTGAGTTATTGTACTCTTTGGAGGTTGTAGGGGCTCAAAAACAAGCTCTTATCGAAAAAGGAAAGCTTCGTATAAAGGAGTTTTCTTGGCAAAAAAGTGCCACAAAGCTCATCGCCCTTTACCAGTCGTGGATGGGTGATAAAAGTAAATCATTATAAGAAACAATCTATGAATTTTCTTCCTCGTAGAAATAATCCAAATCAGACAAGAGAAGTCTCGTCTACCAAAAAACGGACTGTCCGGATTATTCTTTTTATTCTCGCTTTGATAGTGGTAGCTTTTGGTGCTTTTGCGCTAAAGACTGGTTTTGCTTTAAACAAAATTACGCAGGGAGATGGCAATATCTTCAAGAGTATCCTTAAGTCTCTGCCGGGAGCAGATAAAAGTCTTGAAGGAGAAAAAGAGGGAAGAGTAAATATCCTGCTTTTGGGTATGCGTGGTGAAAACGTGCCTGGCGGAGGATTGCTTGCAGATACTATCATGGTGCTCTCTATTCATCCAAAGGACTTGAATAAAGAAGGAGATATGAGTAAAGCTTCTTTGATTTCTGTTCCACGTGACCTTTATGTAACTGTACCAGGAGGAAGTGAACAGCGTAAAATCAATGCCGTCTTTGCTCTTGGTGAAGAACGTCGTCATGGTGGCGGTGGAATGGAAGATATGCGCTCTGTTATTTCACAGGTGATTGGTCAGCCAGTACCGTATGCGGTCACTATAAATTTCCAGGGATTCACTGATGTAGTCAATGCCGTGGGCGGTATCGATATCACGCTGAAGGATCCTTTTACAGAAGCTTTGCAGTTTAAGGAGGCACAAGTATGTGATCCGTATGTATACACTGAGCCGACAAATCCGCCACAGTTTCAGCACAAGTATCACAAACGTAAGGATGGCACGAAGTATATCGCTAAGTCTTATCCGCTTTGCTACAACAAGAATGTAGAGTGTGGAGGTGAATTTTCTCTTCCAGCGGGTATTAATCATCTTGATGGAGAAAAAGCACTTTGTTATTCCCGTGCACGTTACCAGACCAATGACTTTGAACGTGCTGCTCGTCAGCAGGCAGTCATTCAGTCTATCAAAGCCAAGGCCTTGAGTGTCGGGACGCTGACAGACTTCAATAAGGTCAATGATTTGATCGATAGTCTTGGAAACAATACGACAACGAATCTTCAGGCTTGGGAGCTTAAGCGAGCATTTGAACTGTATCAGTCTATTGGTGATGTGCCGATTAGTCAGAAGGTGCTTTCTGATTCAGAGGAAGGTCTCCTGTATGCGCCGCCAATGACCGAAGCATCTGGTTACATCTTGTTGCCACGTGGAGATAACTATGATCGTATACACGAACTTTTCCGAAATTCACTCAACTAAATAAACGATTATTGAGCGTATTTCTATGGAACCATTGGAGCTCTCGATTGCCATCAATACCTATAAGAGTCCAGAGCTCCTCCGTCTTTGTCTTGAGTCCATAGACCGCTTCATGCCAAAGAGTGGTCTTCGCTACGAAGTCCTGGTGGTAGATAGCGCCACCGAAGAGGTCACTGAGATGCTTATGCGCGAAGAGTTTCCGCATGTACGTTTTCTTCCTTTCAAAGAAAATGTGGGCTTTAAATCTTTGATCAATACTTCTCTCGATGAAGCTAAAGGAGAGTATGTCTTCCTCATCAATGGGGATATTATCTTGACTGAAGGGGCAGTGCCAGAACTTTTGGCATATATCAAGAATCATCCAGATATCGGCATACTTGGACCAAAACAGTTCAACTTCAATGGCTCTATCCAGCAGAGTTTTTTTCGTTTCTACAAACCAGTGACTATTCTTTATAGACGTACTTTTCTTGGACGTTTTGCTTTTGCGAAGAAGCACCTCGCTTGGTTTGCTATGGAAGAGGTGGGTGATCCCAAAGAGCCTATTCCGGCAGAATGGGTAATCGGTTCAGCCCTTTTTGTGAAGCGCCAAACAGCCTTGGAAGTAGGTTATATGGATAATCGCTTCTTTATGTATATGGAAGATGTAGATTGGTGTCGCAGATTCTGGGAAAAAGGTCTTCGTGTAGTGTATTATCCTCAGTGCTTTGTCTATCACTACCACGCCAAGGGAAGTGGTAGAGGAGGGCTTATTCGCTCACTTCTCTCAAATAAGCTTACCTGGTATCATATCCAGAGTGCTTTCAAATATTTTTGGAAGTATCAAGGAAAGAAGTCTCCACAAATTTTCTAAATATCAATGTATGGATGAAATCAAACAAACAGAAGAAATGAAGGGTAGCGAAGACAGAGTTGTTGATGAGAGTGTCTATCTCAAGCAAAAAAAACTTTTCCATAAAAGCTTTTTATTTTTCTTGGTGATTTTTTTGATTGGAGGAGGTTTCTTCTTGGGGTACAAAAAAGGTCAGGAAAATAGCAGTGGAGTTGCTGGTGATGATAAGGCTATCTCTCCTGCAGAAGCAATATTTATCAATAAGGACAACAATGACAAGACGATTGATTTCTCTTTGTTCTGGAAGGTTTGGGCTATCCTCCGTGAGAAATATGTAGACAAAGCCAATTTGGATTCCACAAAGCTTTTTTATGGGGCCATTGATGGTATGCTGGCAGCCACTGGTGATCCATACACTACCTTCTTTAGTCCAGAAGAAAATGCAGCCTTCAAGGAAGATATATCGGGGACATTTTCTGGCATTGGTGCTGAAATGGGACTCAAGGATGAAGTAATTACGGTCATTGCGCCGCTTGATGAAAGTCCTTCAGAAAAGGCAGGACTACTTGCTGGTGATAGAATTATCCAGATCAATGGTGAGAGTACTACCAATCTCAGTCTCGATGATGCCGTTAAGAAAATCCGTGGTGAGAAGGGTACAGAAGTAAAACTGACCATCTTTCGTGACGGAGAAGACGCGACACGTGAAGTGGCTATTATACGGGATACTATTGTCGTGAAGAGTGTGCGTTTTGAAATGAAAGAAAACAACATCGCCCTGATTCGAGTCAGTCGTTTTGGAGATGATACGACTGAAGGTTTTACCGATGCGGTTAAGCAGGCCAAGGAAAAAGGTGCAGAGAGTATAGTGGTAGATCTTCGTAACAACCCAGGAGGATATCTAGAAGCGGCGGTTTCTATGGGAAGCCTCATGCTTCCAGCAGGCAAGGTGGTTGTAATGGAAGAGACCAGTAATGGTACGCGCAAAGAGATGAAGACGAGGGGCGGAGATATGATTTCTGGCCTCAGGACAGTAGTGCTTATCAATCAGGGAAGTGCCAGTGCTTCAGAAATCCTTGCCGGTGCTCTTCGTGAAAATCGTGACAACGTCACTCTCGTAGGTAAAAAGTCTTTTGGTAAGGGGTCTGTACAGGAGCTAATACCGGTTACCAAAGAAACGGCTGTAAAAGTAACGGTAGCCAAGTGGCTTACTCCAAAAGGTAACCAAATCAATCATGTTGGTATCAATCCAGATGTAGAAGTAGATATCACACGTGATGACTTAACTACTAAGAAGGATCCACAAATGGAAAAGGCCTTAGAACTTCTTCGTTAATATATACGTATATGCCTATAGTAAGAATCGAATACAAAAAAGAGGATTTTTCCAAAGATACAATGCAGTTGATCGCCACTAAACTGCAGGAGTTTTCGGCGGAAGTGACTGGCTATGAACCAAAGGATATCTCAGTTTTTGCTACTGAAAATCAAATTACTGTTAATGCAGCTCCTATAGAAATTTATATTTATGCTACCTTTCCAGAAGTGACAGAGGGGGACATGGAGCATATGCTTGAAGCTCTAAAGGAACTGATTTCCCACTTTAAAAAAGAAGCTGGAATCTTAACACCATTTAATCTTTCGGTAGTCAAAATGAATTGGAAGTTTCAGTTAGAGGTTTAAAGGAAGATGAAATAATAAAAACACCCTCTAAGTCAAGGGTGTTTTTTATTATTCTAACTAAGGCTTAAGTGTAAGTGGTGAGTCTGGACGAAGGTGGTTATTGCCACGGAGGGTTTGGACACTGTAGATATTGAGATCAAAGAGTCTGGTACCGCCACGGAAGGATTCTAGTTCATTGGCACCGTAGGCAATTACTTTTTTGCCAGAAGGTATTTCCCCAGCTCTTTTTTCAAGTTCAGCAAGGGGGATATTGACGGCGCCTTCGATGTGACGTTTGTTAAAGTCCTCAGACTTCTGTACATCGATAAGGTAGTAAGAATGACCTGGCTGAAGAAGGGGGGCAAGGGCTTCTAAGGTGATGTAGGTTACTTTAGATTGGTCTACAAAATCACGGGGATCACCTTCTGAAATGACAGCGTACCCCTTATTCTCCCAATCTTCAAAGCCATCAGCTAAGAAGATAAAATCGATACCTTTTTCCTTGAGAATATTGGTAACGGTTTCTTCGGTAACTACGTTGTTTTTATAGCCAATAATCACCAGAAGAGCGTCTTTTTCTGGACTAACATTTGCGACGTTTTCTCTTGGGTAGGAACGACTTTTTGGGATGTGCTTTCGGTTATAATCATCCTCACTGCGAACGTCAATGAGAAGGAGCTTGTCTTGGATGGTCATCTTTCGCTGGAGTTCAGTAGCAGAAAGAGTTTTTTTGACAATAGGGACATCTTGATCTTCTACAGTTAGAATGCCGGTGCCATCGTTAGAAGTACGAAAGCTTTTGACAATAAAAAAAATACCAACAAAAACAATAAGGAGCATGCCGCTTGCAAGGGCTTGGATGTTTTTGCGCTGCTGTGAACCTCTGCTTTCCATAGCGAAAGGGTATCAAAAAATTATTTGAGAACGCTTCCAATAAAAGAAGGGTTGCCTTTGAGAAAGGTGTCAGCATTCATACGATTGCGTCCTTCGAGTTGGAGTTCTTCTATTATTATAATACCATGCTCTGCTTGAATAGCGAGCTTGTTTTCATAAAAAAGTACGGTTCCATGAATAGGTGTTTCTTCTTTTTCCTCAATGACACTAATAGTGTGAAGCTTGATACGGAGGAGACCATTCTTTTGAGGCCAGAAAGTAAAGATGCCCGGCCAAGGAGTAAGGGCACGATAACGATTGTAAATACTTCTCGCTTCCTCATTCCATATAACCTGACCATCCTGACGCTCGATAAGCTGACAAAGACTAGAGCCCTCCTCTGGCTGAGGTGTTGCTACTATTTTTTTCTTGACCCAAAGAGGGAGGGTCTCAGAAAGCATCTTTTGAGCGAGTAAGGTAAGTTTGGCAGTGAGCTGTTCTACGGTTTCGTCAGGGCTGATTTTGACCGTTTTTTGGGTAATGATATCACCGGTATCCATACCAGCATCCATTTGCATAAGGGTAATGCCTGTTTCCTCTCTGCCATCAAGAATCACGTTTTGAATAGGAGAGGAGCCACGGTAGAGCGGGAGAAGAGAGGCATGGACATTCATAGCGCCAAAGCCAGGGAGCTCTAGAAAGCGCTTAGGAAGAATCTTGCCGTAGGCCGCTACGATAAGGATGTCCGGCTGCCATTCTTTGAACTGAGCATAGGCGTCATCATTGAGCTTTTCAGGCTGGGCTATAGGCAGTTTGTACTCAAGTGCTAGTTTTTTGACGGCACTGACACTTACTTCCTGGGTGCGTCCCACTGGCTTATCGGCTTTTGTGATAACGCCGACAATATGATAGCCATCCTCGATAAGTGTCATGAGAAGTTCTGATGCAAAAGGCGGGGTACCCATAAACACCACTCGAATTTGAGGGGCGGGCGCCTTAGGGGTAGCAGTATCGGAGGCTTTTTGTAGAGTAGCGGGAGCTTTCTTTTGGTCGAAAAGTTTATTCCAGAATCCCATAGAGTTTTTTATATTTTGGATTTTTCTGTTGTTTATTATAGCGGTCACATATAAGTATACCATCTAGATGGTCCACCTCGTGCTGGATGACAATAGCGAGAAATCCAGTGGCACGAATTTTTTTGGGAAGACCACGTTCATCTTGGTACTTGAGGGTCAGGGTTTCAGAGCGGACAATAGAAAAGTACTGACCTGGAAGGCTAAGGCAACCTTCTTCAAAGAGGACCTTTTCTTCAGACAGAGTAGTGATTTCAGGATTGATAAGGGTGTAGATTTTGCCATCTGCTTCGGCTACTGCCATGCGGATAGAACGGCCAATTTGAGGAGCGGCTAGACCAACGCCTTGTTCTTTGTGCATAGTTGCTACCATTTCAGGTATCAAAAGCTGTATGTCCTCTGAGAGAGGATTTTCAACAAGAGCCGTTTTGGTTTGGAGCATGGGTGTACCAGCACCAGTAACAAGTTTGAGCATGTGAGTAAAAATATGAATCAAGAGAAATGGAGCGGGTCTGGATCAATATGATATTCAGTCGCTTTTGTTTTGAGGTGAAGTAGAAAATCAGTAGGGAGTGGAAGTGGAATTTTTAGGAAGAGCGTCGCTTGATTGACCAGGGGGTTTTTCTTTATAGGTGCTTGGTGCACCTGGAGAGTAGGAAATTGCACTTGGAGTTGCTCCCACGAAACAGTCTTTGTCTTTCTTTTGGCTGCTTCTAGAATCGGCGTCAGAGCATAGAGATTGGCGTATGGTGGATACTTCAGTGTCTCTCGGTCTTTGAGGAGACGAGTGAGGAAATCCTCGTAGGTCATTTCGCTCATTTGACGAAAAAGACGGTGCTCTGGTTCAAAAGTTTGAATAAAGACCGGACGAGAGTCCTTTTTGAGCTGGGCTAGTGTTTGTAAAAAGCGCTCATCTCCGCGGAAATCCGTCCCTGAAAGGAGGTTATCCGCGTCAATAATAGCAACGAGACCCGGTTTCGGCAAGGGCAATCTCTTTTGGAGCATATGAGTACCGATAAGGATGCCAATTTTACTATCTTGTACATCGTTATAGAGAGTCTGAAGATCTTTGTGTTTACGGACGGTTTCGCCATCAAAGCGAGCTGTCTTGGTGTAGGGGAAGAGACGTTTGAGTTCCTGTTCTATCCGCTCACTGCCAATGCCGCGCGCCCAAAAAGAAAGATGACCACATTCTGGGCAAGATGGGAAAAGAGAGGTTTTGTAATCACAGCCAGGGCAGCTGTAAGAGCCATTGCGTTCTTCTCGGAGCGCGTGCCCACTTTTGGTACAGCGAAAAATTTTCTTGCAACCAGCGCAGACAGAGTAGGCTGCCACGCCACGTTGGGGGATGAGAAGAATAGATTGTTCACCACGAGTCAGGCTTTGGGAGAGATGTTCTCGTAGCTCTTCGCTAATCGGTGAAAAGTTTTTCCGAAAACGTTCAAGACGAAGATTAATAAGGGTAATATTTTTACCAAGAGGAGCGACCTCAGATTTTTTGGTAGGATTGAGATAAAGAATAGTTTTTTCTGCAACAGCGCGTGCGCTCTCGAGGCTGGGTGCACCACTGGTATACAAAAGGTGAGCCTTATGGAGAGTAGCCAGCGTAAGAGCTACGGAGCGCCCTTGATAACGCGGGCTCATATCCCACTGTTTGTAGCCTGAGTCTTGTTCTTCAGTCACTACGACTGCTCCTAGGTTGCTAAAAGGAGCAAAAAGTCCTTGACGAGTACTGAGGATTATTTTTGCTTCACCGCTTTGTATGCGAGCCCAGTGTGTAGCGTACTCGCGAGGCGTGAGGTGGCTATGGAGTACGGCAATACTAGATACATCAAAGAAATTTTTTGCTTCTTCTTCAAGTGGAAGGAGATGCAGGATCTCTGGTACTAAGATAAGAATCTGTTTATCTTTTTGAACAATTTCTTTAGCAAGAGCGAAACAAAGGGTGTGCTGATCATTTTCTGAAGTAAGGAGAGCGGGTTTTTTTTGGGCAAGGAATTTCTCAAGCGATTTTTTTTCGCTGACTGAAAGGAGAGGTGTTTTAAGAGATAATTCTTGAGGCGCGATTTCCAGAAGCTTCTTTGCTTTTTTGGGAATAGCATGACGGAGTACTCTTCCGAGAGGGGTAAAGTAGGTGGTGCTGATTGATTCTGCGAGAGTAATTTGCTTTTCGATCATGAGTCCTGGAATGAGGACTTCATGAATAGCTTTGACCCACTGAGGAGGTTGAGATGGTTTGGGTGTGCAGGTAAGGCTAATACCCTCGATGGTCTGACTACCAAATGGTACGGATACAAGGCTACCAAAAGGTACTCCTACAGAGCTTTTGTAGGTAAAGCGTGGAGAGCGTGCCAGGGGGAGCTGGGTAAGCGGGATAACATCAAGTAGATATGAGGGTGTAGCCATATAGACCCATTGTAGCAAGAACAGGGCGGTTAAGACAGGGTTAAGCTTGATTTATAAGCCATTTTGGGGTAGTGTAGTCCTACACTAAAGAATTATATGCAGCCGAAATACCGTCGTTTATTTATCGGTCTTCCACTCTCAAATCAGCTCAAAAAGCGTTTGAGTCGCGAGGAAACTACCTGGCCCGAAATAGCTACCTTACCGACTCGAAGTGAAAACCTTCAGGTCACTCTTATGTATCTTGGTTTTCTTCTCGAAGATGATATTTTTGAAGTGGCCGAAAAAATTCGTTTAGCCGTTTCGGATATTCCAGCCTTTGATATTTATTTTGAAAAAATAGAGCTGTTTGAGAATCCTGAGAATCCAAAGATGATCTATCTAACCGGTCAAGAAAGTGAAGAGCTTCTCGATTTACATCGTGCTCTCGAGGCTGCTTTTACCAATAAGACACATGACGCTCGCTCGTTTCGTCCACATGCGGTTTTGGCCAAAATTAAGAAGGCAAAGTGGTTAGCGCTAGAGCCACAACCAAAGATTGAAAAGGCTGTGAATTTAGGAGAATCTATAGATGAAGTAGTGTTGTACGAAAGTTTGACTATCGACGGTAAGCGTACGTATGAGGCTATTGATACGTTTCCACTTAGCTAGTAACAGAGTGATGAAATTGAAAAACCGCATCTGAACATTGTCCAGTGCGGTTTTTTCAAAATTAGGATAGCTGAAGTTTCAGCTTTAGAGAGAGTGCTCCTTTGTCTTGAGGCGCCACAGGAGAAAAGTGGAAATAGGAGCTACGACCACAAATATCCACCAGATATCCTTGGCTGCCTTTGGGTCGATACTGAAAAAAATATTCCACAGTACTGAGGCTATCAAAAGAGTGACGGCAGCGGAAAAACGAAAGTGAAGACGCTTGTAGGTGGGAGTGTGGGTGATTTCCCATTCCGAAAAATTCTGGAAATAGCGACGTGCAGCAGCGGCTGGTTGAGTCATTTGCATGATAAACCCTCTCTGTATTTAGGAACTGATAGCTGATATACTAGGAAAAATGCTCTGTTATGTCAATAAAGATTCTCGGAATTCCTTTTAGAAAAATAAAAAGTAACCAAATTCTTTCTCGCGTAGAAAAGGCTTTTTCTTTGCGGGAAAATATACGTATTGCTACGGTGAACCCAGAATTTCTTCTTGAATCAGTCAGGAATCCACATTTTCGAGAGAGTCTTCTGCGTGCTGATATACGGACGGTTGATGGAGTGGGAGTTAGAATGGCTGCTTGGCTTCGTGGGAGAAATCTCTATCGGGTGACTGGTGCCGATCTTCTCAAGCAGTTACTTGCATTTGCTGAAAACCACGCTGTGCCTCTGACTATTTATAATCAGCAAAGGAGTCTAAGTGCTGAAGGTGATATACGTGAAGCACTAGGAAGACTGTATCCGAAGCTAAAGATTTGCTACAACAAAGAACTCCCAGAGTACTCCTTAGTGATTTGTTCATACGGTGCACCGGAGCAGGAGTTGTTTTTGGATATGCTCAGTGCCCATGGTATTAAGATGGGAGTAGGGGGTGCTTTGGATTATCTGACGGGTCGTAAGATGCGAGCGCCTAAGTGGATGAGGGTTGTAGGACTAGAGTGGTTCTGGAGACTCATTCTTCAGCCTAAGCGCATCAAGCGCATCTGGAAGGCGGTAGTGGTTTTTTCTTTTAGAGTGTTATGCAGTGATATACTGAAATTGAAATAACAAAGACTATGGAAGGTAAGTTTGAAATGCCCAAAGGAATACCTACCCGTAAAAGACGGGAGGTTATAGATACTTCGAGTCCAGATGAAATTAAGGCAGAAACATTTCCAAAAGAAAGACATGAGGTGAAGCATGAGATGTATGCGATTGCTTCGTATCTGATAGAACGCTACCATTTGAAAGCGAAAGAAATGCTACAGACTAACCCAGAAGTAGTATTGCAAACTTTACGTGACGCTTTTGTCACCAATAAAGAGTTTGCAGAAGCACTTATGCTTGATGACGGTCAGATTGGTTTTGATGAAGCGAAGCTGCCACAGGTAAATAAGGCCGTATTGAAAGAGGCGCTTATAAGCGAAATGGTATTTCCAAATATTTACATCAGGGCTTTTGACAGGGCTTTTGTGGAGATGCGTGATCAATTCAATCCCAAAGACAAAGCTGTTTATCAAAGACTCGGAGATTTGTTTCATAAGTCACAGGCACGTATAGTGGTCCGCGCCAATGGAGTGCGGGCACAGAGTGTAGAAGGCTTTATCCGTTCAGGTGTAGCAACGGCGGCGACCGAGTCTTGGCATATCATACTTGCGCTTACCAGAAAGTATAACCAAGAGTTTCATACAGAACTGACAGAGGAGCAGCTCGATGCTTTGACTCCAGATATCAAAAAAATTCTCAATCAAACCGCTTCGGTTAACCTGGCTGATTTTACCTATTTGCGTGACTTAGCACTTGATGGGGTCAGTCCTGATTTAAAGCAGGTGGGGTGGGATAAGATACTTGTTTTTTCTGGCGAGGGACCAGGGCTACATCTTGGAATCCGCGATGAATTTAAGCACCTTGATGAACAGGAGCGAGAACGGAAGGAATGTACGGTAGGCTGTCCTGGTAGAGATGCTATTGTGATCAATGAAGAAGGCAAGAAGGTGAATGTCGTTGGTGATGTCTTTGATTTCCATAAGGACTTAGCTAAGCGGGTATTGCTACCCAACCAAGAAGTGCTCAGCAAAAATTCTTCTTTATAAACACAGGACTTATTTTGGAGTATTTTGTCAATGATGACCAAATGACGTTATAGTGCGATAATTCACCCAGTGAGACCTGACTTGCCAGTATTTTTACGGAAGCAATGTCAACAGAGTAAAGTCATTCAATAATATTTTTTCTATGTCAGATATCAAGCCACGAGTTCGTTTTGCGCCATCACCAACAGGCTATTTGCATGTGGGAGGTCTCCGTACAGCTCTCTATAACTACCTCTTTGCCAAGAGGCATGAAGGAGAGTACTTGCTTCGTATTGAAGATACCGACCAATCTCGGTTCGTAGAGGATTCTTTGGAAGGTTTAGTACGCTCTCTGGATCATATGGGTATGAATGCTCTTGAGGGAGTGTGTTTAGAGGGTGATAGGGTAGTAGAAAAAGGTGATAAGGGCCCTTATCAGCAGTCTAAACGTCTTTCTCTTTATCGTCAGTATGCTGATCAGCTCGTAGCAGAAGGTAAGGCATATCCATGTTTTTGTACCGCTGAGCGACTTCAGAGTATGCGTGAACAGATGACTGCCAATAAGCAAGCACCAAAATATGACAAACACTGTGCCAACCTCAGTAAAGAGGATGTCGAGACATTTCTAAAGGCAGGGACACCGCATGTGATACGCTTCAATGTGATACCGGGTCAAGAGGTGGTGTTTGTAGATTTAGTGCGAGGTGAAGTGAGGTTTAATACCAAAGAAGTTGATGATCAAGTGCTTTTGAAATCAGATGGTTTTCCAACGTATCATTTGGCAGTAGTAGTGGATGACCATCTTATGGGTATCACTCACGTTCTACGTTCTGAAGAGTGGCTGCCGAGCACCCCGAAGCATATTCTTTTGTATCAGGCTTTTGGTTGGGATATGCCAGCAATTGGGCACGTGTCCTTTATTCTCGGTCCTAGTGGTAAGAAAAAACTTTCCAAGCGAGACGGAGGTGCATCTGTAGATGAGTTTTTGGAAAAAGGTTACCTCGAGGAAACATTGATTAATTTTCTCGTGTTACTTGGATGGAATCCAGGAGGTGGTAGTACTCAAGAAATATTTAGTTTTGAAGAGCTTATTCAAGCTTTTGATATTAAAGGTCTACATAAAGCCGGGGCGGTGTTTGATCACAAGAAACTTGATTGGATGAATAGTGAGTACATCAAGTCTATGTCACTTGATGTCCTTTATGCTCGTATTGAGAAAGGTGGATGGTTTACCAAAGACTTGGTGCAGTTTGCACCAACTGATATGCAGACTAAAGCGTACCTTATGAAGGTGCTGGCCGTAGAACAAGAACGTCTCTCTCGTTTGGATATGTTTGGCGAAGAAAATACTTTTTTCTTTCAGCTGGAGCTTTCGTATGACAAGAAGATTCTTGCATGGAAACAGAATACTGAAGAAGCAACTCGTGAGGCGCTTGAAAAAGCGTTTGCAATTCTCGAAAACTTTACTGATGCACAGTGGGAGGATAAAACATATACCGAAAAAATTCTACTCGAAGCAGCAGGGGATAAGAAGGGTGATTTTCTCTGGCCACTTCGCGTAGCACTTACCGGAGCTGAACGCTCACCGTCACCGTTTGAGGTATTGTACGTACTTGGTAAAGATCACTCCTTGGAGCGTATTGTCAGAGCTTTGTCCATGCTTCGCTAAGACTCCAAAAATAAGGCCTTTTGTGGTATAATTGACGGGCTATGAAAAACAAAAAAGCCTTTTTACCAGTATTATTTTCTCTGACGCTCTTTCTTGGGATAGCAGTCTATGCTGTGCCGCTTGTTTGGGGTGAAGAGAGTGTCTCTCAGCTGAGTGATGATGCCAAAAAGCGTGCAGATGAATTACAGGCTCTCGATGACAAGCTTCGCGCTCAGATTAAGGCCTATCAAAGTATTATTGATCTCAAGAATCGCCAGGGAGCTACCCTTGATGATCAGATTAAGTCTTTGGACGCGCAGGCTCAAAAGATAGAACTTGAAATTAACCAAAACAAACAAAAGGCAGAGGCTCTCAAGGGGGATATCAGTACCCTCGATCAGCGTGTCCAGGAAAAGACATCACTCGTAGACAAACAAAAAAAGATTCTTTCTGAATTGATGCGAGACTATCAGTCACAGTATTCGAGCGATATCTCACCTTTTTTGATGACTGCCGAAGAAAGTACCTCATACTTTAACCAAAACTCATGGAATAATGATACCGGTGAGCGTATCAGTGAGCTTTTGAGTTCTATCAAGGATTTACGTGAAGGCTTAGTAGATGAACAGTCAGCTCTTGAAAATAAGAAAAAGCAGGCAGAGTCGCTTCAGTCTCAGCTCTCAGAGCGCAGTGATTATCTGGAGTCTACCAAAAACAACAAGGCCAATCTCCTCAATAAAACGGTAGCAGAAGTCGATAAGTATGATGATTTAGTAGATGATTTACAGAAGCAGCGTGACGATATTGAAAATGAAATTGGCGATATCGAAGCTGGTAAGATAGATACTCTTGAGGACCTCCCAGGGTATAAAAAAGGACTCTTGGATTATCCAGTGAAGAATCCTCGTTTGAGCCAAGGGTATGGTAAGACAGGTTTTTCCAAAAAAGCGTACGCGAGTGGTAAACACAACGGACTCGATTTTGCTGATAAGACCGGGACGACTATTATGGCAGCGGCTAAGGGTCGTGTAGTAGGGACAGGGGATTTGGGTCGCTATGCCTATGGACGTTGGGTAGCTATTGATCACGGCAATGGTATCGTGACGCTTTATGGTCACTTGAGCCGTATCAGTGTTAGTCGTGGTGCGAGCGTGAGTCAGGGGCAAAAGATTGGAGAAATGGGAAGTACTGGATATTCTACGGGTACTCATGTCCACTTTACTGTTTTCTCGGCTACTTCATATGAACTTGTGGCCTCAACAAAGGTTAAGGGTCTGCGCATCCCAGTAGGAGCCTCAGTCAATCCAA
>CAYLMF010000017.1:0-16605 GCA_964385005.1 uncultured Bdellovibrionales bacterium
GTGAGACTGGGTTTCCTCCTCCTTCAGTCCAGGTAGCAGAGGTAGTGACATCTCCGGTACCATCGGTACAACCCGTGGCGTCATTGTAGCAGGCTACAAGGTCTTTAGTGTCATACCTGTTCATACTGAAGCTTGCTGGTGGTTCGATACTTCCCGAACAAGAGTTTTGACAGATTTTAAGGGTTGGTTCTAGGGTGACTGAGATATTCTTCGTTGTCGTTCCACCTGGGCCAGTACATGAGAGTTGGTAGAGAGAGGCTGCTGTTGCAGAAACATTGTCATTGCCTCCGGTAATTGCCTTTGTTCCTCCCCAGCCATTACCTGTTCCAGTACATGAGGTGGCATTGGTAACGCCATTCCAGATGATGTTTAGGTTGGCATCTCTGGCTACCGTGAGACTTCCATTAGCGACTACTCCATTGATTTGGAAGTTGAAGTTTGGGGCTGGTGGAAGGTACGGAGCTGTACAAACAGGACTGTTTGTTCCTCCTCCACTGCCAAGACATGTCCATGAGTATGGTCCTGGAGCTACTCCTGGTGTAACTGCTGTTGGAGTACCTGAAAAGCAAAGACCGATAGCTGGAGGGTTGGTGGTTGGAAGGTTATGAGCTAGACCACAAACACCGTCTACTGGTGCGGTCAGAGTGATTGTCCATGGACTACTCCAGCCACTCAATGCGCCATCTGTATCTCTAGCAATGGTACGCAATGTATACACGCCTGCTGAAATCCATACATGACTTGGGGCTGCAGCAGTACCTGATGGCAAAGCAGCGGTCCATTCATCCACAGAACCATTATTATTCCAATCTATACCATATTCCAGTGCGTTTCCGTCTGGATCAGTGGAAACGGTACTAAAAACTTGATTTGCGCCTGTAACACCATTTACTGGACCCGAAAGACTTGGATCTAAAGGAGGTCGATTAACTACAATGATTTTTGCACAAAGAGAGCGTTGGTTTGTACCTGCTCGATCCTCTAAGTTATTATTCGAGTAATTTGAACCCTTACGATGAGTTCCTACAATCTGTGTTTCATCAGGTGCGCATGGAGGATTATACGAGCTCGACGCCCATTCTACCCAACGTGTCTGCACTTCAGTCGCCCCACCCCCACTTGCTCCAAGACACCAACGATAGGCATTGCTATTATCTGGACGAAAGTCCTCTTCATTTGTGTTGTGCATGTGATATGCGTCATCATTCCACCAGTTCGCCCTTCCTGCATCATCATATACTCCGGCAAATGAAGTACCCGCTGGACAACTTCCTGTAGTCCACTCTGATTGAAGTGTAATTGCTGGGTCATCGGCCTTTATACACAACTGTGTAAGACCTCCGTCTGTATCTTCTTCACCTAAATGACGAAGCGCATTGTCATTATCATCCATAAAATTAGCATACGTCCATCCAGCATCGCACTGAGAAAAGCGAGAAATATTGACTACGTTTGATTTTGGACCGGCGTATTTCCAATGCGTCTGAAGTACCGCTGCTTGTGATACTTGCATCGAAGCAAAAAAACCTACAGTACTTACAAATGCAAATACGAGTACTCGAAAACGATTCTTTCTGTTCATTTTTTTGAAGTAAAGCGCAATAAATACAAAGATTGGCACAAGAAAGGCAAAGACAATAAACGATTTTTTTACCAAAGCTACAGGACTCACTTCAACCTCTTTGCTGACACAAGGTCCTCCAGAAAGTATTTCGCAAGAATAAATCGTTTCTTTTTTATCAATGACATTACCTTTATCATCAGTCACTTGGAGCACAAGTACCACATCATCGTAAATTTCTTTTGGTGTAAATACATGCTCATGAAAGTTAATTTCTGAGTCTACATCGAGTGAAACTTTTTCCAAGAGTTCGTTGGTAGAACGATTATAAATACTCAAGTTAGCCTGAGTCGCTGAATCTTCTTGTATATTTTGGGCGTAAATACAAGCCTTGATAGTAACGGGTTCGTCCACTCTAAACGGGAAATCTGTAGCAATAGGAGCTATAGCCAATACTCCTACTTGAGAACTATCAAGAATATGCACTCTTTCAAAACTTTTCTGATACTGTCCTTTTACTGACGCTACTACATACAGTGCTGGATGAAAAGATTCTTCTATAAGATAGGCTACCCTTTTTGTTTCATTTGGACCAAGGTTAATAAGTTCATTTCTAGAGTTGAGAAGGTTTCCTTCAAGAAGATCGCTTGTTTTATATTCTTTCCACGTAAGCTGCACATCTTGAGACTGCCCACTAGGATTAACAAGTACAATTTCAAGTTGTGAATTATCTCCGATTTTCTGAAGGCTTTTTCCTGTTAACGCTTGATTTCCAAGCTTAGACTGAGCCCTGTCGATATAAACACCTCCTATTTGATCGGTTTCAATAGAAAAATCCACTTTGTCGCTATGGAGAGTGTCATCAAAGTAAAATCCTACTAAAAGCTGCTCGTCGTTTGCAAGATAGAGGGAAAGAAAATATTCTCCTTGCGCAAGGTCTTCCGGAACATGCCAATCAAATGGAGTTTTTCGTTCTTCAAATGCATTTAGATGCAAGTCACGAGCAATGGTAAATTGTTCTACCATAGCAAAGCTTCCTTGGTTTGCATTTACTTTTTTGTAAACACGCGCTACAAAAATTCCCCCTGTGATAGGAAAGGTATTATCGTTACGAATACTTCCTGTAAAAGTAATATTGGCTCCAGGAACCGTCTTTTCAACTGATGCTTTATAATCTACATCAACTAAGCCTAGAGGATATACCCCTCCACAAAGAACATCCTCCTGGGCACCCTTACCGAATGGATTCATCGCGGCTTTTTCTTGAAGAGAATACACATTGATTGCAGGGCTTTCGATGACATCTACAGGTATTTCTGCAACGTCAGCATTTTCTTGAGCTATGCCAAAATTCGGCAAAAAAACTCCAATGACAACAAATGCTAGAGCGAAGGAGAGGGATTTCATACTTCTTTTTTAGTTTATATTTAAACCGTCACTACTCTTTAGTTACTCTCATTACTTCTTCAAGTGAAGTAATACCTTGAATTATTTTTAGAAAGCCATCCTCTACCATTGTAGCCATACCACTCTTCTTCGCTTCTGCATCTATCATTTCTGTAGTCGTACCTTCTTCTGTTACGAGCTTACGCACATTGGTATCCATCTCAAGCACCTCGTAAATACCTTGTCGTCCTCGATACCCTTCTCCACCACACTGATCACAACCAGCTGCCTTATACAAAACAACTTCTTCCCACGTCTTGGCTTCTCGTAAATATTTCTTACCACTTGGATCTTTCTGAAGCCACGACAACACTTCGTCAATATCATATGACTTTGAAAGGGAATCGATTTCTTTTTTGTCTAATTTGTATTCCTTGCGACACTCCACACACAGTCTACGTACCAGACGTTGAGCAATAATCACATTGACTGTAGAGGCAATAAGAAATGGCTCCGCCCCCATATCGAGCATGCGTGGAAGCGTAGCAGCTGCTGAGTTGGTATGAAGAGTAGAAAGCACTAAGTGACCAGTCATGGCAGCGTGCATAGCAATTTCTAGCGTTTCTTGATCTCGAATTTCTCCTACCATGATAATATCCGGATCCTGACGCAAAAGCGAACGCAACGCCGCTGCAAAGGTCATGCCTATTTTTGGTTGGACCTGAGTCTGATTGACTCGTGGCATACGATATTCTACTGGATCTTCTACCGTACTTACGTTGACCTCTGGAGTATTCAAGATATCCATTACTGTATAAAGTGTAGTGGTCTTACCAGATCCTGTTGGTCCTGTCACCAAGATCATACCGTTTGGCTTGTTGATTTCACGCTGCACTACTTCAAGAGCATGCGGATGAAGCCCCATCTTCTCAAGTGTTAAGCCTTTAGAGGATTCATCAAGCAAACGCATAACTATCTTTTCGCCATCAAATACTGGCAAAATACTGACACGAAAAGCAATCTTGTATTCTTCTTTTTCTATCTTAAAACGACCGTCCTGTGGCAGTCGGTGCTCATCAAGCTTAAGATTAGAGAGCACTTTGATACGAGCTACAATTCCCTGAGCGACATCCTTTGGTAAAGTCATAGCTTCATGAAGTACACCATCGATACGATAGCGTACATGTACCTCCTTCTCCTCTGGCTCTATATGGATATCCGAAGCAGATTCTAAGATAGCGTGTTTGAGGAGAGTATCTACGATACGAATAATTGGCAGTCCAGCCGCTACTGCTTCAAGATTTTCTTCTTGTTCCTTACTCTCATCTTTGATATCATCTGTCAGAATATCACCAAATTCTGCCTTGAGACTGCGCTCATACTGCCTCAATGCTGACTGGATACTTTCACGAGTAGTCAGACAAGGAATAATACGAAGTCCTGTTTTTTTCTTGATAAAATCAATTGTTTGAAGATCTTCCGGGTTGAGCATGGCCACCTTAAGGTCACTTCCTGATTTTTGAAAAGATACAATATTGTACTTTTTGGCAATGAGTTCTGGTACCACCTGAAGTATTTCTATCGGTACTGCTTCTTTGGAGAGATCAACAAAAGGTATGCCTAGAATATACGCATACATACGCTGAAGTTCAGCCTCTTTGACAAGCTTCTTCTCAAGCAAGAAAGAACCCAAATCTTTTTCAGCTAATTTTGCCTCTTTAACTGCTTCTTCCACCTGTTCTTTTGGAAGAATACTTGAATCTATTAGGAACATCTTGAGTTGTTCCATTTCAATACGCATAGACCTTTGGAGTTTTTATATTTATTTCTTCTCTATTATACCACAAAACCCCAGACTCTTCTGGGGTTTTGTCTTTCTATCCTGAGCATGTCGAAGGGCTAAGGAGCCACTTCCTTCCAGTTGTAATCACAGGTCTTTTCTCCAGTACAGTTCTGGACTTGACCACAGTTGTCTGTGACATTGAAAGTATCTTTTTGACAGAGTGATTGACTTCTACTGTCTCTTTGACAAGCTCCAGAGTCTGTACAGGTAACGGTGACTGATCTAGTGACTGTGTTTCCGCTGTAGGAAGCTTGAATGGATTCTGTGCCGACGTTGTCTGCTGTAAGAGTCTTTAGAGAACTTCCTCCAAGAGAGACTGTGTTTCCTCCTCCTTCACTCCAGGTGGCTGATGTAGTAACATCTCCTGTGGCATCAGTACAGCTAGCTGCGTCATTGTAGCAAGCTACCAGGTTTTTGGTATCATACCTATTAAGACTGAAGCTACTCGGTGGTTCGATACCTCCCGAACAAGAGTTTTGACAGATTTTGAGGGTTGGTTCTAGAGTGACTGAGATTGAATCTGATGCTTGAATTCCTTGAGAATTGGTACAGGTCAGTGTATAGAGAGAAGCGGCAGTAGCAGAGATATTGTCATTGCCTCCTGTAGTAAACTTACTTCCTGTCCAGTTGTTACCGGTACCAGTACATGTGACTGCATATGGAGTATTTCCCCAGGTGATGTTTAGGTTTCCGTTTTTATTGATAGTGATAGGTCCATCACTGCCATTGATTTTAAGGTCTACAACTGGAGCTGGTTCGAGGTAAGGAGCTGTACAAGTAGCTGTTGTATTATTGGAACCTGAACACGTCCATGTGTATGGGCCCGGCTGACTAGCTGGAGTAACTGCTGATGCAGTCCCGCCACTACATAGACCCATCGTTGGAGGGTTAGAACTTGGGAAATTATTAGCTGCACCACAAGAAGCAGGCGGCAAAGCACAGCCAGCTCCTACTTTTTTCATTATATCTGGCTTACCACAATAGAGATATCCTCCATTTGAGTACGCATAGGCATCACCTAGACCACACTTAGCTGGTGATCCGGAAGTTGCGGGCTGTCCATCATTAGCCTGTGAAATACCTAAGCTAGCACATGATGGTGCAGTATTTTGATACCAACCATATGAGCAAGATTGTTGTAATGAGCCTCCATTGGCTGGTGCCCAGAAATCACTGATATCATCAAAACCAGCCTTATACTGCCAATTACATGATCCTCCTCCACTACATTCATGTCCTCGAACAACACAACGATCCGCCGGACCACTGCTTGGCTCAAAGGTTATGCGAGAAATACAGGCACCATTGGCCGATACACTCCCCGCTGTAGCACCATTGCATGGTGCGTAGTTGCCATACATGCCAGTACCTCCATAAGCAGGTGCAAGATAGTTATTAGCCTGACACTCTGAAGCACCTCGCATATCAGCAAAACCGTCAGCATCATTAATCATTACTTCACTGCCAAGGGTACAACTGCTACCTCCTCCACTCCCGATAGTTATGGTATGAAGATTGCTCCAAGGACTATTGCCACCCCTACTATCCTGAGCTAATACCTTGAAAGTGTAGGAACCAGAAGATGCCCATTGATGACTGAAGTTTTGACTCGTATTGGAAGCAACAAAGCCTGAGGTAGACATCCATTCGTCTACCGAACCATTGTTATCCCAGTCCATCCCGTATTTGAGCGTATCATTGTCTGGGTCGCTTGCCTGAGTGGTGAAAGTGTATGGCGTGCTAGTGGTGCCTGTAGTAGAGCCTGTGAGAGTTGGAGGATTAGGGGGGGTGTTTGGATCAACAGCGGTGAGGTTGAATTGAATAGTTTTTTCAGGAACAGCTACTGTATGTGTAGAATAGCGAAAACCTCCATCATGATTCTTTAATATTCCACTGAAAGCACACCAATCATCATCTTTATCACGAGCATAATAAAAGTGTCCATATGTAGAATTATAAGTCACCTTAGAGGTTAGAGTACCTGCGCTATCAACTCTATATTTTCCACTACCAAGATCTGTTAAGGTAGCCGAACCTCCATTAACAACAGTCTTCACTGGAGGATTAATGGAGAGAAGTATATAGATATAATGTTTATCAATATCTATATTGCTATAGGCAGACCCAACATAATATCTGTTTATACAAATATTACCGGTACTGCTTGCATCATTGATCCATTCGCCATTTGGCGAATCAAATGCATAACCAGTACCAAACCAAGAGATATCCGTACTCTGGTGTGCTGTTGGAACAATACGAATAACTGTACCAACAGGTACACTTGCCTGATCAAAAATCTCTTCGCTTGTAGTATCGTTATAGATTTTAGCCGAATAAGAAACACTCCCTGAACGTCTTCCTAGTGCCTCCTTTTCTTGACCATAGCCAACATACAAAGTATTAGAGCCAGAAAAATTCCAACTCATACTCTTCCCCTCCACCGCTCCCGGCACAAGAAGGACGCTACTCAAAAACAAAGCAAAGAGAGCTTTTCTCAAGAAGGCTATTTGTTTTGTTTGAGTATGCATAGTAATGAGTATGAGTTCTCCCTAAGGTGCCACTTCTCTCCAATTGTAATCACAAGTCTTTTCTCCGGTACAATTCTCTGTCACTCCACAGTTGTCTACGACTGTGAAATTATCTTTTTGACAAAGAGATTGACTTCGAGAGTCTCTTTGACAAGCTCCAGAGTCTGTACAGGTAACGGTGACTGATCTAGTGACGGTACTTGCGTTGTATGAAGCTTGGATGGATTCTGTCCCTGTATTATCTGCTGTGAGGGTCTTTGGATTACTACCAGAGAGTGAAACTGGATTCCCTCCTCCTTCAGTCCAAGTAGCACTGGTAGTGACGTCTCCTGTGGCATTGGTACAGCTGACAGCATCATTATGACAAGCGACGAGGTTTCTGGTGTCATACCGGTTCATGCTGAAGCTACTTGGTGGTTCAATGTTTGATGAACAAGAGTTTTGACAGATTTTTAGGGTTGGTTGGATGGTGACTGAGATAGTTTTGGCTACAGTACCTCCTGGGCCTGTGCATGAGAGTTGGTAGAGAGAGGCTGCGGTAGCAGAGATATTGTCACTGCCTCCTGTGGTTGCTTTACCTCCATTCCAGCTGTTTCCAGTTCCTGAACAACTGGTGGCATTGGTGACATTGTTCCAGATGATATTTAAGTTAGCGTTTCTGGCTACCGTAAGACTGCCATTAGCAACTACTCCATTGATTTGGAAGTTGAAGTTTGGGGCTGGTGGAAGATAGGGAGCGCTGCAAGCTGCATCTGTTCCTCCTCCACTCCCTAGACATGTCCATGCGTATGGTCCTGGAGCTACTCCTGGTGTGACTGGTGTTGGAGTACCTGAGAAACAGAGTCCTATGGTTGGAGGGTTGACGGTAGAGAAGTTGTGAGCAGATCCACAGAGGCCGCTTACAGTATTTTGGATAGTGATAGTGTGCTGTGTCCAGCCTGAGTTTGCACCCTTGATATCTTGTGTAAGAGCCTGGAAGGTGTAGGTTCCAGGGTTAATCCAAGTATGATCAAAGTTAACATTTTGTCCTGAGTTTACTGGAATATCATATGGATTTCCCTGATCCACCGATCCATTCATATCCCAATCTATGTAGTACTTAACTTGATCACCATCTGGATCAGTGCCTGTAACTCCAAATGTGTACTGAGTATTTACCTGACCAATAGTTGGGCCTGAAATAACTGGGGGGTTTGGATTTTTGTTATTAGAGGGAACTGTAAGATTAAAGGTGATCTGTTGCTGAGGGATGTTGAGTTGGTACTTAGGAGTTGAACTATATGAATTAAGCGCCTTACTGTATGATCCATAGCAAGTCTTTCCATCAAAAGACTTATAGCCACACGTATCCCAATTGAGAACATTTTTATCAGCCATGGCTATGCGATTATCCGAAGCAAAACCACAAAAAAGGTCATTATTGTACATGTAGTAGAACTTACCGTACGTAGCTGGATAGTTGACTGAGAAATTGAGTGTGCCAGATCCTGTTACTCGCCAAGTACTTGCATTTTCTTGTACTACCGAAGCTGTACCGCTTGGAATAATTTGAATATTTGGAGGGTTAATTGAAAGTGGCACATAAACATCTACCAGTTGAGGTAGAGTTATAATACCTCCATCACAACTCCCTCCCGTTGCAACATTTGAAGCTACAAGATCACCAAGAAGTGAGTCACTAGGATAAGCGGCATTATTTGTCCAGTGTCCATTTGGTGAATCACCAGATAATCCGGTACCGTTCCACGAAATCTGCGTACTATCTAGAGGCGTGTCAAAAGTCACCCTTGTGCCTACTGTTACGATATCGCCATCATTGAGAGCTACCCCTGTGTCGGCATTTTTTATACTAGCAAGATACGTTAGATTAGCACTTGCATCTGAAGCTAATCCCGGTGCCCAACCGTAGTTAGCTCCTGGATTTGCATCCAAATCCACATTCCACGACCATACATAGTAAAGCTCTGGAAGATTTTGAGTGCTCCAACTCACACTCTTCCCCTCCACCACCTCTGGCATAAGAAAAGCTCCTCCTACCAAAACTATCAAGAGTAACTTGAAGTGATTAAGATACCTCATAGACTTACTTAAAACGATTGCTTCTCTTTTGCTCTTTCATCTTGTGGATGAGGATAGCGAGGATAGCTATGAGGGTAATGAGTGAGATGAGGATAATAGCAATGGTTTTGATACTCTTAGTACCTTCTCCAAAAAGAGAGCCGATTGGGTTACAGCTACCCTGGTCTATGACACTACAGTCATAAGGAATAGTCACTTCTTCTACTACCTCATTGTTTCTCTGGAGGGTAGCTGTGAGGAAGACTTTGTCGTAGCTTTTACTTGGAGTGAAGTCATCTTTAAAGCCTCCCATGGCTCCAGTGATGTCTCCTTCGTACTTGTACTCATGGATGACATTTTGCTTGTCGTCTCTTAGGGTCAGGGTCAAGATGTTGCCTGGAACCTTTGGCAGGTTGGTAGAGTGAGCACAGGCAAAGAGTGCATTTGTTTCTCCCTTCTTTAATGGGAACTTGGTAAGGCTTGGGAAGTTGATTCTGGTTTCTTCTACACCATCACGGACAAAACGGACACCCTGGACACTCTTACCGTACTGATCCTTGGTAGTAATGATAACGTAGGAAACTGAAGCGTTTTGTGGACTAACAGTGTAAGAGAGGTCTTTGCTTTGATTGGCTCCGATCTCTACCAATTCATACTTCTTGTTTTTTTGATTTTCTTTTTTCATTGCATCCCATACGTACTCTTCCCAGGTCAACTGGATGACTTGGCTTTGATTGGTAGGGTTCACAACAGCTGTTTTGATCTCAACACTCTCATCTTTTTTGAAGTGTAGCGGGTAAGCAGCGAAATGATGATCTTTCCCATTAAGGGTAGTTTTGGTTTTATCAAGATAGACACCCTTTTCTTGGCTATTTACTTTGAATTGGACTGAGTTACCAATGACATCATCAGTGAAAGAAAGACCACTTAAATTATATCTTCCTTCAGTGTTAAAGAAAGTAGCCAGGTAGTATTCTCCTTGGAGAGCATTCTCTGGAACGTGCCAAGAGAAAGAAACTTCTTTTTCTCCTTTTTGAGGGATATTCCAAGTTCCTTCTACCTGAAACTGATCGACTACTTGGTTACCATCCCCTCCTTTGAACGTGTTTTCATCACGGAGGAAAATCTTTACAAAAAGCGTGCCGTTAACCACTGGGTAGTCATTGTCATTTTTGACTTTGCCTTTGAAGTTGATAGAAGCGCCTGGAACTGTTTCGCTTAGGTTTGTTTCCAGATCTGACTGGATACTGCCAAAACGGTAGTAATCAAAACAAGAAACGTTCCCAGAAGGATCTCCCGTCTCTATGGATGGGCCTGGTACTGGAGCTGTTTCTTGTGCCAAGAGAGGGTATGGCAAAAAAAGGGTTACAAGAAAAAGGCTACTTAAGAAGCGTTTCATATGTTTTTTGGCTATGTATTTATTTGTTTTTTCATTGCTTATATTATATCACGAAAAAACCATCCTTGGGGATGGTTTTACAGAAGTTGCTTATAATTTTTAGCCCAATACAACACTGGCTTATAATATCCCTCCCAACAGGTGCCAAGATAACTACAAGTCGCTTTCTTCAAAGCGCTCGTATCGCCATTGGTCACACCTGGAGTTTGCTTAAGCTTGAGAGCCATAGCTGTGACACCATCGGTCAAATTCCATGGACTTGGTGGATGATTCCCTGTAACCGCAGCTACGCGCGCCTTATATCCAAGCCAAGTATCTGGCATAAACTGTGCTACACCCATAGCACCTCCTGTACCAGCATAACTCGCTGGATTACAAGATACTTTTTGCTTCCGATAGTCCAGATCGAGCTCGTCAGTAATAGTTTTAAAGGTTTTGCGACGAGCGATGAAAGTTTGGTATGAACGCTTTGAAAGTTTGCCTTTTTTATAATTA
Organism: uncultured Bdellovibrionales bacterium; assembly: GCA_964385005.1. Taxonomy (GTDB): domain Bacteria; phylum Patescibacteriota; class Minisyncoccia; order Moranbacterales; family UBA1568; genus UBA1568. Next base: position 11,274 of record CAYLMF010000017.1, read on the forward strand.
GCCTCTGCTCCACTTTCTACTTGAGCGTACGTACAGCCACCAACATTCTTACCCAGATTGGTCTCCACCTTAAGCATGCCGTAGAGAAAACCCTTTGGTACACCTGTTTTACCGCTAGCAAAACTAATCGCCTCCTTGATATTTGAAGCGCTATAGGACTTGCCGGTCAATACTTGCAAATCTCCCTGGAGTTCATTGAGCTCACTTTGAAGTTTACTCACTACCGTGGCTTGATCTTCTAAATCTTCTGCTACCTCATTTTTCTCTAAGACCAGACCTTGTTTTTGTTTGTTTTGAACATCAAGAAGTGTCTCATGATCATCCTTACGTTCTTCGAGAGAAACTTTTTCACTCGCTATTTGCCCTTTTGCTTCATTCATCTCACCAATCAACTGCTGAATCTTTTCTTGAGTACTAAAAAGATTATCATTCGTCTCGAGGACTTTGGTGACATCATTTTCTCCAAGCATCACTTCCACTAATGGGAGGTTGTTTGAATAATAGAGTTCTTGTAACAATGACCGCAGCAAGTGCCTATCCAAAATTGCTTGCTGCTCAAGATTTTGAATCTCTTGTTCCTTAGACTGAATAGATGATTCTGCCTCCTGAACAAGTCTCGATACTCTGGCTATAGACGCCTGCGTGGCACTCAAGGTACTTGAAATATGTGACAAATCACTTTGAAGAAGATTCTTTTTCTTTTCTTCTTTGGCAAGCTTATCTTCAATCTTATTGATATCATCCTTGATATCATCTCTTTCTTCATCTGAAACCACCACATCTTCTGCCTGCACCCCAGGTGTTACAGCGAAAGAAACGCCTAGAAAAAAACTTCCTAGAAAAAGTGCTGTCAAAAAATATGTATTCCTTTTATTTTTTTGAGCCATAGTTTAGGTATTATAGCATAAAACCACCCTTCCGGGTGGTTTTATCTATTCACAATTAAGTATGTATCATCCCTCTCCCTATGGAGCCACCTCTATCCAGTTATAGTCACAGGTTTTCTCACCATGACAAGTCTGTGTCTGTCCACAATTATCTGTAACCGTAAATGTATCCTTTTGGCAAAGATTCTTATACTGACCATCTCTGGCGCATGCTCCTGAGTCAGTACAAGACACGGTCACATCTTTAGTGACACTGTCTGTATTACAGGAAACCTGTACACTTTCCGTACCTATATTATCCCCCTTGAGAGTCTTCGGGGCACTCCCAGAAAGAGAGATGAAATTATTCCCTCCAACAGCCCATGTACAAGAGGGATCGCCTGTAAGATCACCCGTGTTAACTGTACAGCTAGCCGCATCATTGTAACAAGCGACTAAATTCTTTATATCCCCCCTATTCAGACCAAATGAACTCGGTGGTTCAATACCCGAATCACAGCTATCTTGACACATCTTGAGAGTGGGTTTGATAGTCACTGAGACCGAGTCGGTTCCTGTCACCCCCTGAGCATTGGTGCACGTTAGGGTGTAGACACTCGCTCCTGATGCTACTGCGGTATCATTGCCGCCAAAAATACTCTTTCCTGGTCCACTCCAGTTAGTACCGGAATCACCTACACAACTCACGGCATTCGCGATAGCGGGCCAAGTAATATTAAGACTCGATCCATTAGTTGTCTCTAAAGGCCCGTCACTACCATTAATCTTCAAATCAACTACCGGCGCTGGCAATGGAACTACACTTATATTTACCCTATCAGATGTACTTCCTCCAGGACCATCGCAAGTAATCGTATATGACCCACTCGTTAAAGCACGCATACCCGTATCATTACCACCAGCTATAGCCTTAGCCCCAGCCCAACTCGTCTGAGCGGTACTAGCACCCGTACAACTAGTAGCGTTGGCCACGTTACCCCAAGAAAGAGTAAAGTTACTTCCATACAAAATAGACACTGGTCCATTACTGCCGTTAATTTTCAAATCTACCACTGGTGCTGGGGGAGCTGCTGGAGGAGGTGTATCACAATTTGTACCCGTCCACACCGTGCCTACCTCACACTGTGAACTAACACGTGCACTATTATAGCCAGACCCGCTGCTGTTCCTCATTTGTCGTCCTATCATTGGCGGGGTCTGTATACTTGGAGCAACCACTACATCAAACGCACTCACCTGACCATTTATTTCTCCATAAAGACCAAGGGCATAACTACCCGATAAACCTTCAGAAAGAGACCTGATGGAAGGCGATAGTTGCATAAGAAACACTCTTCCCTGTTCTGCACCTGACGATGACCAGGATACATTAATCGTACAGGATGACTGACCGCGAGGAATAGTACAACTTCCTCCAGTCACAGAACCTCTCGGATAATTATTGCGTGTCGCGGTGCAAGTTGGTCCGCTACTTCTGTCAACATTTGGACAATTCCAAGATGAAGAAGCTCCATAATTGGGAAAGGTCCATGGGGAAGGTTGATAGTTACTCCCGGTTCGATTGCGATACCAGTCCTGATATCCTCCCGTACAAGCTGCCCCACCGCTAGAATACGAGGGCTCAAAAGAATAATAATTCCGTGCAGCTGGGCCACAACTTGGGGCGGAAAATCCAGTTCCACTAAAACTTACCCCCCGATTACTGTAAGACATCCCTGAAACAGAAAAGCCAGCACCTCCCGAATATAGCTGAGTCCATCCTGGCGTAAAACGAATGGTAATAGTGTGGCTACCTGTATTGACTGGGAGATTCGAATAATTACACCCGGCAATACAGGTAAATGTAGCATCTGTACCCACTACAGAGCCTGAAAGAGTTCGTGGATCAGATGACATTGAAGCATAAGCTTGTACCGTAAACGACATCGTTTTGCTCTGACCAATCTGTACCGACCCAAAGTCCAACTGAGTGACCGATGGATCTATAGCAACATAAGCAGAAGCTGAATCAACATTTATTACAAAAACTACCAAAAAAGCAAAGGACAGGAATGTTACTCTAAAAAAAGATGCCATAAGAATTACTTTATTCTGGTTTTACAAGACTCGAAATTGTATCCTTAATACCATTAACATCCTCTGCCTTTTCATCACCTCTGTATTTGTAAAGCTGCCTCTTATTCCATGTGATAGGTTCAAATGACAGGGCCGTTGGTATCATAATGCCACCTTCTGCCTCTACGACTGGATTCTCCGCTGTTTCCAATGGCTTTATTTCTTGATACATTTGCCAGTCCTTCATACACGCCATATCACACTTTGATTCATCAAGGGTGTACAAAGTGTAACCTTCTTTATCAGTAAGGTATGCTCCATATTTTTCAGAAACATGCGTATCAAACCAAGTAGAATTTATCTCCATTGATTCTGAATCACTCTTATAAAAACCACCCTCAAAAGGCCACCCATATATCTTGATAAAAGACACCCCTACTAAAAGTAAAAAACCTACTATGGCTAAAGTAACTAAAAAAAATTTACCGAGGGAAGTTTTTGTTTTTCTTTGCTCTGTCATCTCTGTCTGTGACATATACTTTGTATTTATGGCGTGCCATTTTATATTTTTCCTTACAAAAACCCGCAGATAACTTTGACTTTTTATTTTTGTAAGCTACTCGTAGTATACCACTAAAAATAAAAACGAAAGAACCCTTAAACAAAAAATTAAGGGTTCTCTATTGTATGTTTCTCTAGAACAAATTTTTCTAAATTTTGAAAACAATCACATCGCCATCTTGAACAATATAACTCTTACCTTCGAGACGAAGCGTGCCCTTATCTCTTCCATTTGACCATGACCCTGCCTCAAGGAGCGCCTCCCAACCAATCACTTCTGCTCGGATAAATTTTTCTTCAAAATCTCCATGGATAGCGGCACCGGCCTGCGGTCCCGTAGAGCCTACTTTGACTGTCCAGGCACGAGCCTCTTCTGGGCCAGTGGTGAAATACGTCATAAGACCCAAGAGCTTATAAGCCTGCGTCACTAAAGTAGGAATATGTGACACCATACCCATCTCGGCCGCTTCTTCATCAGTCATTTCAATGAGCTCTTCTTCAATCTTGATATCAAGCTTCACGTGCGGATAGGCTTCGAGTTCAGGTGTGAGCGTCTCGGTGACGTCAGATACATTGTAGACAAACAAGACCGGCTTGACTGTGAGGAGCTGTAATCCCTGTAAGACCTTAACCTCCTTCTCATCAAGACTCTCCAGAAGAGTATTGGCCAGTTTATCTTCTGCCAAGACGGCGTCTACTTTTTCGAGTAAAGCAAGCTCTGCTACTGCTTCTTTATTACCGGAGCGTGCTTCTTTGATAGTCTTCACCTTGCGCTTGGTAACTGTTTCCATATCAGCCAAGATGAGCTCTGTATGGATAACAGAAATATCATCGATCGGCGATATCTTATTGTGCACATGGATAATATCGTCATTTTGAAACACGCGCACCACATGGACAATAGCGTCTACTTCTCGGATATTATGGAGAAACTTATTCCCGAGTCCTTCTCCTTCACTTGCCCCTTTCACGAGACCAGCAATGTCTACAAACTCCACCACTGCCGGAATAATTTTTTTACTCCCTGAAAGCTTGGCGAGCTTCTGAAGACGTTCATCTTTCACCTCCACAATACCGACATTGGGTTCGATGGTACAAAAAGGATAATTATTGATATCCACTGGTTTTCTCGTCAAAGCTTTGAAAAGCGTTGATTTGCCGACGTTTGGAAGTCCGACGATACCTACTTGTAGTGCCATAAAAAAATTCATTAAGATGTCTTAGTATAGCTTATTTAAGCCAAGAAGTAAACTAGTGGTATAATAGAGCTACCTTTAATTACACATTCTTATGAATAAAGCTATCTTTAAAGCCTACGATATTCGTGGTATTTATCCGTCAGAACTCGATGAGGCTACGGCCTATGCTATTGGTCGTGCCATGGTTCTCCACCTCAATCCTACTACGGTAGGAGTAGGTCGCGATGTCCGTACCTCTAGCCCAAGTTTGTTTGAAGAATTTACGCGCGGTGTCATGGATGGTGGGGCTAACGTGATTGATCTTGGTATTATCACTACTCCGATGGTGTACTTTGCTGCTGGCCGCCTTGATATCGATGCAGCTGTCTCTATCACCGCCTCTCACAATCCTCCTCAGTACAACGGTATGAAGATCGCTCTTCGTGGAGCACTACCTGTCGGTGAACATACAGGCCTCTCAAATATTCGAGATATTGCTTTGGCTGGCGACTTCCCTCCCATTGATGTCCGAGGCAGTCTCCAAAAAGAAGATATCAAGCCTGCCTACTATGGCTACTTTGCCTCTTTTGCAGCCTTTGAGGATAAGCAATTCTCTTTGGTTATCGATACCGCCAATGCTATGGGCGTCTA
>CAYLMF010000018.1:0-16314 GCA_964385005.1 uncultured Bdellovibrionales bacterium
TGAAGACGTACTCCAAGCTCATCACGAACACGGGTTTTCACAAGCGATGAGAGCATTACCACATCGCTAGCTGTAGCCTTACCGGTATTGACGATATAGTTTGGGTGATGCAGGCTGACCTGAGCTCCCCCTATTTTCTTACCGCGAAGTCCCACGTGGTCTATGAGCCAACCAGCTGGAAGCTTACCGTCCTTGGAGGGAAAGCCCTTGTCCTCCATAAACTCATCCAAAAGTGCCTGTTTGTGTACCAACGGATTCATAAAAAACGATCCAGCGCACCAAGCGTCTTGAGGGTGCTTACTTTCGCGAGCGGCTATGGTTTCCTTACGGATAGTGGCTAGGTGTTCTGTAGGTGCTGATTGAGTGAGATAAAATTCAGCCGTCACAATCGCCCAATCTTTCTCTTTCTTGAAATAGCTATCACGGTAGCTAAAGTGGCATTCTTCCTTAGTGAACGATTTGAGTATCCCAGTGCGAAGATTGACTGCCACTACTACTTTGATGAAATCGCTGATCTCTGCGCCAAAAGCTCCTGCATTACCGCGCACCGCTCCGCCAAGAGTTCCTGGTATACCTGAAAGGCGTTCCATCCCAGCCAAGCCCACTTCCTCGAGAGCGAGTACTACATCTAGCAAGTTAGCTCCCGAAGAAGCAGTCAGTTTTTGGTGAGATATTTCTATGGCTGTCGATACCAGATGAATGACAAGTCCAGGAAACCCAGTATCTGAGAAAAGCACGTTACTACCACCACCAAGGAGAAAGGCCGACATCTCATGGTGCTTGGCATATTCTATAGCTTCCACTACCTCACTCGCTGACTCTACCTGTACATAGGCCTTGGCATTGCCGCCAATCTTAAACGTTGTCAGTGGTGCCAGTGGAAAGTTTTCCTGAATATTTAGCTTACTCATATTTTTTGCTTTATCCTTCCGTAGCTTCAGCATAGGAGGGTTATATTTTTATTTTATACATTGCGTGGACACCCGATGTCCACGATTTTTGGAAGTCCGGCTTCCAAGTGGCTACTTCTTGGCGAGGGCATGAGAAATTTCCCAGACATTGCCTGCGCCCAGAGTGACTATCAAGTCATTGCGTCCCATGTCTTTCTCGAGCTTCTCTGTTACTTCCTCTATCGACTCACCTACGTCAGCCTTGCCGGCTATGAAGCGATTGATAGCCTGGACAAGATCCTCTGAAGACACTCCGCCCTGTTCCTCACGGGCACTTCCATAGATAGGAAGTACTATCACGCTATCAGCATCATCGAAGCTCTGAGCAAATTCTGCGAGTAAAGCTTTGGTACGAGTAAAGGTATGCGGATGAAAAACAGCTTTGAGCTGACGATTTGGGAAGAGCTCCTTGAAACTTCTGAGCGTAGTACGTATTTCTTCTGGATGGTGGGCATAGTCATCATAGATAAGCGCTCCAAAACGCTCGCCAAGAAATTCAAAACGTCTTTCCGTTCCGACAAAGGTTTTTACTGCCTCACGCACAGCACTACTATCCATACCAAGTTCATGCAAAAGGGCTATCACCGCTGTGGCGTTTTGGGCATTGTGGCGACCAGCTAGGATAAGCTCATATACACCGAGGCTCTCATCTTGATACAGCACCTCAAAACGTTGACGTGTTGCACCTTCTGATAGTGCTTCCCAATTCACTATTTGGTACTCAGCATCAGCCACAAATCCATACGAATGTGTAGCAGCCAAAGCGCTCTTGCTTACCTCTACGATGTCACTATTATCAAAACAGTACACCAAAAGACCGTGTCGTGGTATACGTGCCACAAATTGCTTAAATGTATCTCGATACACTTCTTCGGTTGGGAAAAAGTCTGGGTGATCATAATCTACGCTGGTAAGTATCACTCCAAACGGCGTATAGTGGGCGAGTTTATTTTGATACTCGTCAGCTTCCAGTACAAAATGCTTACCTTTACCAAGAAGCGCACTTCCACCCCAAGAAGCAATCTTGCTCCCGATAATAGCACTTGGATCTTCACCAATTGTCTTCAGTGTATGTGCTAGTAGAGCGCTCGTGGTGGTCTTGCCATGGGTGCCGCAGACAGCAAGCGTCTGCCATTCACATGTAAGCATTCCTATCGCTTCTGGATAACTCATCACAGGTACTCCTCGTTCCAAAGCGACCAGCAACTCTCTATTTTGTTCTCTATTGTAGGCGGTAGAATGTATAACCAAATCCACATCCGAAGCGATGTGCTCATCTGTAAACCCGACCTGCGGCACAATGCCGTATTTCGCAAGGATAGTATCGGTATAAAAAACCTCTTCAGTATCAGAACCAGTAATAAGTAAACCATGATGTGTAAGAAGCTCACAAAGAGCAGTCATACCTGCCCCTTTGATTCCTACCATATGAATATGTTTGTAGTCTGCTAGTTTCATAAGACTCTACACCTTAACCAAAGAGAGAAGACCCTCAGCAATATGTCGCGCTGCCTCAGGATGATAAAACGCTCGAAGTGCCTGTCCTATAGCCTCTGACTTTGTTTGGTCATTAAGAAGGGATTTAATTTCGTCCAAAAGCAAATGTTCTCCAAGATTAGATTCTTCAAGCACAACTGCTCCTCCGATATGCGCTATGTCGTAAGCGTTTTTTTGTTGTTCGCCATTGGCCGAGCTTGAGAGTGGTACCAAGATACAGGTCTTGCCAAGTGAAGCCAGTTCAGCAATAGAGCCAGCCCCAGCTCGCGACATCACCACATCAGAAAGAGCATACGCATCACCTAGTTCATCAGCGGTAAAAAATGGCCGCACAATATAGCCCGTGCTTCCTCCGGGCTCTATACCTGCACCTGTCACTGCTTTGAGTACATTTTCGTAGTGGTCACTACCTGTCTGATGAATCACCTGAATACCCTCTGCCAAAAGCTCTGGCAAAATATGAAGCAAGGCTTCGTTGAGACGCATAGCGCCGAGGCTCCCTCCAATAACAGCGATAGTTTTTTTGCCTGGCTCAAGACCAAACTCCATATAGCCACGTTCACGCTGACCAGACATAATATCGGTACGGACAGGATTGCCAGTCAAAGCTACTTTTTCTGCTGGAAAATAATTGCGAGCCGATGGATACGCGATAGCAATCTTTTGTACAAAACGTGACAAGAAACGATTAGCCACTCCTGCCACCGCGTCTGAATCATGAATAAGGACCGGGATACGATAGATGCGAGCCGCAAGTACTACGGGCACTGAGGCTGAGCCGCCCTTAGAAAAAACGACATCCGGAAAAAAGAAAAACAGATGCCACAATGATTGAATAAAACCAAAAGGGATACGAAAAAGATCAGTGAAATTTTGCAAAGAGAAGTAGCGACGCCACTTACCAGTACTGACAAGTTTCACTGGAATACCCTTCTCCTCCATGCTTGCCGCACCAAATCCACCCTTTGGTCCGATAAAAAGAAACTCTACTCCAGGTGCAAGAGCCTGCAGCTCCTCAGCTACTGCCAAGAGCGGAAATGTATGCCCGCCAGATACCCCCCCTGTTAATACAACTCGGATATTTTTTGCCATAGAAATCATTCATTTAGTACTTTGTCTTACTCTCAGTGTAACCTGCGTCATCATTTCAAACAAGGCTCTTATGCGGCGTTTTTTTTCTTTGTGGCTGGGGGGTGTATCACTGCTGTTTTGCTGATATTGAGAAGAATTCCAAAGGAACCAAGCAGTACCGCCAAAGAAGTTCCGCCATAGCTAATAAATGGCAATGGGATACCAGTTAGTGGGATAAGTCCCGATATAGCCCCGATATTGATAAAAGCTTGCCCAACAATCCATGTAGTAATACCCACGGCCAATAAGCGGCCAAATTCATCTTGTGCACCACGAGCAATCAAGAACCCTCGCCAAGCAATAAAGGTAAATAAACACAATACCAACCCTGCTCCCATGAGCCCAAATTCCTCACTCAAGACTGCGTAGATAGAGTCAGTTACTGGCTCTGGTAAATAGTTAAATTTTTGACGGCTCTGCCCGAGACCAATACCAAAGAGCCCCCCTGAGCCCACGGCGATTAGGGCTTGTGTAATCTGATATCCTGCTCCCGATGGATCATGTTCTGGATTCAAAAATACCAAAAGCCGCTGCATACGATACGGCGCCAGCTTGATAAGAATAAGCAAGAATAGAAAAGCGGAAACAGCCAGCCCTCCGATATGAGCAAGTTTGGCACCTGAAGCAAAAAAGATAGACATCGCAATGATAAATATCAATCCCAGTGTCCCAGTGTCAGGCTGCTTGATAATCAAAAATCCCACAAAAGAAAGAATGAGAAGAAAGGGTACCAATCCTTCATAAAAGTCCCCTGCTTTGCCCTGTCCCTTGGTCGAAAGCCAGGCGGAGAGGTAGAGAATAATCGCAAGCTTCATGACTTCCGATGGCTGAAAGGATATCGGTCCGATAGCCACCCAACGAGCCGCTCCATAGACAGTCGTACCGAAACCAGGAATAAAAACTAGAATAAGCAATGCGATAGCGATAAAGAAAACCGGCACTACAAAACGCTTCCAAGCCCGGTAGTCCACGCTCTGAAAAAAGAATAACGCCAAAAATCCAACTCCTAAGCCCAAGAGTTGTTGTTTAAAGAAATAGTATGAATCCCCAAAACGTGACTCCCCATAAAGCACCCCTGCGCTTGCAATCATAAGCAGCCCTATACCCAAGAGAGTGACTAGGACAAAAAAAAGTATTCTATCAAATTCAAATCGAAACATACCAATTAAAGAGGTTTACGATTTTCTGTTCGCCAATCATCTATCGCCTTGTGATTACCAGAAAGAAGAATGTTCGGTACACTCCAATCTCGATACACTTCTGGCTTGGTGTACTGAGGATGCTCACGTCCACCTTCTTTACTGTATGATTCATGCACGCTGCTTTCCTCGTTACCCAGTACCCCAGGTACCAGACGAGCTATACTATCAAGCATAATAAGCGCCGGGAGTTCGCCTCCAGTCAGTACGTATTCCCCGATAGAAAACTCTTCATCAACACAATGATCGATAAAACGCTGGTCGATACCCTCATAGCGACCACAGACAAAAATAATCCTCTCATAGTCTGTAGAAAGTCTTTCGGTGTGTCTTTGGGTATAGAGCTCCCCTTTGGCCGAAGTCACAATCACTCGAGTCTTAGTACGAGCAATTTCAGGAGCCAGCCCAAGTACGTGCTCTAGACAAGCTACCAAAGGCTCCACCTTGAGCACCATGCCTGCTCCGCCACCATATGGTGTATCATCGACTGTCTTATGCTTATCCAAGGCAAAGTCTCGTAATTGATGAAAATAGATCTCTATCAGAGAACTCTCTTGGGCGCGCTTTAAGATAGACGCCTCTGTGTATGGTGCACAGGCTTCTGGAAAAAGCGTGATAATATCGAAACGTATTTTTGACGGCATATCCCTTATAATACCATATTTAGACAAGAAAAACGGCTACCCAGATAGAAGGTAGCCGTTTTTCGGCACATGCCTGTGACAGTAGAGACCTACTGTGGCGTGAGAGTACTAAGTACGGTATCACGTTCAAGGTTGAATTGGTACTTTTTGGTTGTACCGTTTTTGTGTTTAATGCTCACGTTGACCTTAGTATCGTTTTTCATACCTGACTGTTTCTGAATTTTCAAATCATAGTCATCTCCAGTGGCGATACTCTTTGGAAGCTTGTACTCATAGGTGAGTGTCTTTTCGGTACCAAGTGGTACCTGCACGATAGTGCCGGCCACTTTCTTATCAAACTCCTCTCCGTACACTACCTTATGAGAGAGTGGCTCTATACTCTCTATATAGGCTCCTTTTTGTACATAGATTCGAGCGTAGGCCTGATAATCTTTAGTGAGATAACTCTTTTCCTTGGCCGTATGGTGATAGTTGACCTTAAGCGTGGCTCGTGGTTCAGCTTCGGTAAGATCTACGCTATAGTCATAGGTACGTACGACATAGAGATCACTTTTGAAAGCATTGGCGTTGGAATCAACCAAGAAAAGATAATCCTGACTCCAAGTGGTGTCTATATTACCGTCCCAAGAGGCCTTTTCAACTTGTGTTTGCAGAGTAAAATCCTTAAAAGCCACTTGAATATCTTTTGAATGAAGGTCTCCAAGAATAATCTGAAAGAGCCTATACTTATCCTGAATCGAAAGTTCTTTTACCTTCTTTAAGATCTGTGCTGAAAGCTCGCCCATAATAGACTTGCGATCACCAAAAGCTATACCTTCTTTGTAGTATTTCTGTTCTACTTGGTACTCGAGATCCAAGACAGCATTATCTTTGCCAAAGCTACCTTCATAGCCAGGTACTTCTACAGGTCCCGTCACTGCCAATACGGACTCGAGGACATGTGTAGTCACACCGATTACACCATCAAACTGTTCCTCTCCCTTACCCATATGATAGAAATCTTCTGCTGCCTTGGCATTGGTTGCAAAGTCTGGCGAATGATTTGAATCACGAAGCTTGAGACTTGATACCCCCAACGTTTCCTTCATCGGATAGGGAGCGGGCACAGTATCAGGGATACGCCCATCAAAATTGACGGTGTCATGCACATCAAGGCTTAGGGCTTGGCCATCCTTAATTTTGAGAATACCAAATGACCCTATGTAGCCACCGCCTGGACGAAGCTCCATATTGTTCTGAAAAAGAATCAGGTATGTCCGGGTCTCTCCGTTGGTATCCGTCAAAGCATCCGCAATCGTAAGAAGCGTACTCATATCAGTCTGCATTTCTTCTTTGACGGGTACTACTCCAAGGAAGCGCTGCAAGCTTGCAAAGCCGCTCCGTTTCCACTCAAGAAAAACAAAAAGCGAAAGCAATAGTGCTACTGAGACAACCACAAACAAAGCCCAAAACTTTTTTGAATAGTGTTTAGCCATAATGCTTTATGAAGGTGAATTACCCTTTAGAAGTTCGTTGAGTCTACGCTTATACTCTTCGACAGTTGGCTCTGCTTCTACGTCTTTTTGAATTTCTACTCGTTCATGCGCTTCTGCTACTGTAGCACCAGCACGCTCTCCGTCTGTTGCATGCAATTCAGGTAGAGTTTCTACTGTCTCTTCGTTCTCTTCAGACAGAGGCATCTCAATCATTTCTATTTCAGGGAGAATAACTGCATCGTCTAGGACTTCTGGTGTTTCAAGTATACCAAACTGTGGTAAGGCTCCGGCCATAATCGGCAGGTTACCAGGGGCAGAGGCTACCTTCTTAGCTTGTCGGACAGGAGCTACTTCAATTTCTTTTTCCTGCTCTTCTTGGTAACTCAAAATCGATGGACGAACCGCTACAAATTTTTCGGCACCCATCCATGGCACTGCCTCTCCAATATGACTGCTTTCAAAACTACTTACTGGTTTTGTTGTACCTTTTTCAAAAATCTTGAGAGAAAAAAGTATGAGAAAAAAGAGGGTTGTAACAAAAAAAGCTGTCAAAAAACTCACTGCTCCATAGGTCAACACATGCGCTACCACTACCTTTGTTACAGGCTTATCAATAACCCGTACCTCTACCTCACCACCATGACTGTAGTACAAATTGGTAGCCACAAAAAGAGTCTTGAGTGTAGCTACCGTCTTTTGAGTAGCTTCTTCCTGATTTGGAGCTCTCTGCGCAAAAGTAAGGATACCGCCCTGTTCTTTGGTAGTGACAGTGAGGTTGTCATTCCAAGCTTCTTTTTTGATGTCTTTGCTTGATCCCTCAGGTGCAATAGCTACCTCTGGAAAATCACGCTCTACACGCTCAGCAAAAGTCAAAGTCTTCATCACAGCACTCATAGAATGAGTCACCTCTGCCACCTCCTGTGACTGATTGGTCACAAAGAGTACGCTTGTTTCTGTTTCGTAAACACGAAAATAGTCAAGCCAAAACAAACCTGAGGCCAAGGTCAAAAATACCAAGGTGACTCCGAAGAGACGCCCAAAGGAATTTTTTTGAAAGTATTTACTTAGATTGAGAAACGGCATAGCTGTTATTAACAAGTTTTTTTTCTGTAAACATCTCCTGATATGCTTCTACGGTACGACGAGCGATTGCATCCCAGCTGTACTCTGCCTCAGCTCGCTCTTTGGCACGAGCTCCGATAGCACGAGCTTCTTCTGGACGATTGGCATAGAAGGCAATCTTTTCACGAAGGTCCTCGACATTTTTGTTTTCAAAGGATACACCTGTTTCACCTTGGATAGCTTCCATGTTAGCCGAGATGTTACTGACTATTGGAAGGAGTCCATATGCCATGGCCTCAAGGAGTGCCAGTGACAAGCCTTCATCTTCTGATGGCTGGACAAACAATGCAGCATGCGAGAAGAGAGCTTCTAATTTTCGTCCGCTCTGCTCTCCTACAAAGATGATATTGTCTGATCCAATACTCATGGCCTTGAGGTATTCTACATAGTCTTCGGTATTTGAAGCAGAGCCCACAATCACAAGCTTCATATTATTTGGAAGCTTACTTTTTTCTTCCAATTCACGGAAAGCCTTGATAAGATAATGGATGCCTTTGTGACGAATCAAACGACTGACTGAAAGGATATAGCGCTCTGGCTTGAGGTTCCACTCATGGAGCAAAGAATTATCTTTTTCGTAGCGAATCTCTGCACCATTTGGAATAAAGGTAAACTTTTTGTTGTAACGCTCTTCTGCGTATTTCTCCAGTGTTTCACTAATCACAATGGTTTTCTCTGGTACGGCACAAGTGAAGTACTCAGCAACATGGAGACCAAGACGAGCAAAGGCATTCCATTTCTGGTGAAAATAGTCACGACTATGAAAGGTAGCGATAACCTTTGAGCTTGGCTTAAGTAAACGTGGGATAAAAGCAAAGATGCTTGGACCAATAGAGTGAAAGTGGATCACATCGTACTGTGCCAAAAAAACAGCATGAAGAGTCGCCATAAATGAATATGACAGAGCTTCTAGGTGCTTCGTGTGGATACATGGAACATGTACCAAGCGCACACCCTTGAAGTTCTTGCTTTCGGCTGGGGTATAACTTGAGCGTACATAGGCCACAACATCATGTCCTTCTTTGGCCATACGTACCGCCAGCTGCTCGACGTGTTTTTCAACACCGCCAGAAAGAGCAGGGATACCTTTTTGTCCGATAAATGCTATCTTCATATATCTTCCTTTGAATTAATTTAGTCCCTTATCGAGAGAGAAGATTTTCCTCTCCCCCGGATAAGATACCAACCGTACTTACCTTAGAAGTTCTTCAAGACTGGAGAAAGATCACCTTTTACATTTTTATCAAATGTGTTGGTACTCTTGTCTACGCCCTGCTGTATACCGTCAAAGCTTTTGCTTGCTCCTGCACTGCGTGCGAGACGAGCGATACCATAACCAGCGTTCTGGATAAGCTTAGCGTCTTTGATACTTACCGTACCAGTACCACCAGCACCACTGACTTCAATACCATCACCGCGGTTGTAGCGGAAGCTATTGTTTTTTGTCCAAACTGATGAACCATCGATAGCCACCTTTAGACCGCTTCCTCCGTTGGCATTTGACTTACTGCCTTCCATCCAAATATTTGATCCTGCTTCAACATCGATACCATCGAGCTTGTTGTTCCAGATATCAGTATCAGTGATAGAGATACGGCGCTTCTCTGAATAAATTCCGGCCAATGCATTGTCGTGAATCTGTACCTTGTCGATTACCAACTGCTTGCTCTTTTCGTTGCGAGCCTTATCAGCATGGATACCATCGCGCTTGCTGTTCTTGATAATGACATTGTAGATAGTTGCTTTTGCATCTTCTGCTACCTGTACACCATGACGACCGTTGGTTACGGTCACGCGAGTAAGGCGAGTACCATCTTTCATAGTGATTGTAGGCTTGCTATTATTGTCAGCCTTGATCACTACCTTCTCACGATTACCGCGAGCACTGATTACCTCTACTCCACTCGGGATAGTGATATTTTCAGTGTAGGTTCCGTTGTAGACACGTACTTCATCTCCTTTCTTGGCTTTATCCAAAGCCTTTGAAATAGTCTTGTACGGGTTACTAGAACTACCGTCTTGCTTACCTTTGGCGTCATCATCAACATAAATGACTCCGGTCTTTCCAAAAGCAATAACAGGCACCACCACCAAAATGACCAGTGATAGACCCATCAAAACCTCTTTAGAAAGCCAAAAACTCTTCTTTAACATAGGTTGGTCTTATAAACTAATTAGACCTAGTATCATAGCAAATTTCCAATATTTTGTCAATAGTGCCATAATCGTCTATAATTAACTCAAAAAGAGCCTAAAAACCAATAAAAATACAATTTCTATGCCCCTCCAAAAACTGCTCTCCCCAGAATCCATAGCCATCATTGGCGCCTCCACCAAACCTGGTGCTGTAGGTAATGATATCGTCAAAAATCTAGTTTCCTACAGCTATTCTGGCAAGGTATACCCCGTCAATCCTAAGGCCACCGAACTCTACAATCTCCCGTGCTTTGCTTCTGTCAAAAATCTTCCGGAGGTAGTCGATCTGGCTATTGTGGTTATCCCTGCTCCCCTCGTAGTTGATATAGTCAGAGAGTGTGCCGAGGCAGGTATTACTCAAATTGTAATTATCTCTGCTGGTTTCAAGGAAACGGATGCCGAGGGCAAGAAACGCGAAAGTGATCTCGTAGCACTCGTAAAGCAATACCAGCTCACTCTTCTCGGGCCAAACTGTCTTGGATTTATCCATCCAAGTCTTGGACTCAATGCCTCTTTTGCGAAGCAAATGCCTGAAGCTGGAGATATTAGCTTTTTCTCACAAAGTGGCGCCTTATCTACGGCTCTTCTCGATATGACACATGATTCACTCAAGTTTTCCCACTTTATCAGCGTAGGGAATAAAGCCACGCTTGAAGAAAAAGATTTTCTTACCTACTTCAATACCGAAGACTCCACCAAGACTATTGCTTTTTACAGCGAGGGTATCAACGACGCTCGCACATTTATCGAAACCGGTCAGTCTCTCACCAAACCAGCCATTGTCCTGAAGAGCGGTGCCACTGAAGCAGGTAGCAAGGCTTCTAGTTCTCATACAGGATCACTGGCCGGAAGCGATCTCGCCTATGAGGCCCTTTTCAAACAGGCTGGCATTCTCCGAGCGCACACCCTCCAAGACATGCTCGATACTCTGCTTGTCACTTCCAAGAACACATTTCCTCTTGGTTCACGTGTCGCTATTCTTACCAATGCAGGAGGCCTAGGAGTACTGGCAAGTGATACGGTTATCGAAGAAGGTATGAGTCTTACTTCTTTAGAGGAAACTACAGAGAACGCTCTCCGTGCGATTCTTCCACCTGCAGCCAGTAGTCACAATCCTGTCGATGTCCTTGGGGACGCCCCGATGCAGCGCTACCAAGAAGCACTCACACTTATTGCCAAAGACAGCGGTGTTGATATGATTCTTATTATCGTCACCCCTCAATCTATGACTGAGGCCGTAGCCACTGCCGAGGCTATCCTGACTTTCCGCCAGACCTCTACCATCCCCCTTGTAGCTGCCTTTGCTGGCCACGATTCTTTCCAAGAAGCAGTAGCGCTTCTTACTCCACATGTAGCCACCTACACCATGGCCGAGGCTGGAGCCAAGGCTCTTGGCTCACTCTATAAACTCTCTCGAATTCAGCAAGAAAAAGAGTCTCGAAAAAACCCTCTTTCTACACCAGAAAAAAGCCCCTCTCCAGAAAATGCGCGCACTATTATTCAAGAAGCTCTGGCCAAAAAACAGTCCCAACTCCTCCCTATCGAAGTTGAGTCACTGCTTATGAGTTATGGCTTTCGCTTTCCCAAGACAGTCACGGTTACCTCTGTTGAGGATGCCGAAGAAAACGCTCGTCTTTTTCAAGGTCCAGTAGTCTTAAAAATTGTCTCTCCCGAAATCACTCACAAATCCGATGCCGGTGGGGTCATCTTAAATGTCTCTCCAGAGAACATAAGCACTACCTACACACGCCTTATCGAAACCATCAAAACCAATGTACCAACCGCTACCATCAAGGGTGTTTCTATCCACGAGCAAGTTGATCGTGAACATGGTAAAGAGCTGATACTTGGTATCAAGACCGAGCCTGGTCTTGGCAAGGTCGTTCTCGTGGGTCTTGGGGGTATCTATGTAGAAGTATTTCATGATGTCAGCGTACGCTTTGCGCCGCTCACCCTCCTTGATACAGAGGCTATGGTAAATGAACTCAAAAGCAAAGCCCTTCTCGAAGGAGCTCGGGGAGAAAGTAAAATTCCACTTGAACCAATCTACGATGCTCTTATACGACTCAGTCAACTCGCTCTCGATTTCCCAGAAATTGAATCACTCGATATCAATCCTCTCCTTGTTTTTCCGGGCACTACCGCACCACTTTCGCTTGATGCGCGCATTAGTCTCCAAATTGACTAACCGCCCTCCTGAAGGTACCAAAAACAGTCCGTATCTCAGGACTGTTTTTTGATTTTCTTTTTTGTAAGGATATCTCTATAGAGCGCTTCGAGTTTTTCCAAAAATATTTCCGGTGTAAGATCCACAACTGCTTGCCCTGCTATCTGACGCATCACCTTGAGATCAAGTGACTCTAGTTGGTCGAGAGCTTGATAGAGAGCTTTGCTATTGCCCATCGGAAAGAGCATGCCATCAACTCCGTGATCAATACGTTCCACAATACCACCACTCTGACTCGCAATGACCACCACTTCACGTGCCTGATTCTCAGTGACAACATAGGGAAGATTCTCATACCAAATAGACGGCACCACAAGCGCCTCGGCTGAAAGTACTTCTTTGTCCAAATCGCTGCCATACAACGCTCCATGAAATACCACTTTCTCCTCAAGATGCAATTCTAGAACGAGATTTTCTAGTGACTTTCTCTCTGGTCCATCACCAATAATATGAAGCATCTTGGATTCTAGGCCATAAGCAAAGGCTCGAATCAACACATCGACACCCTTTTCAAATGAAAGCCTCCCCACAAAGACAATTTTTCCTTTTATCTTTTCTTCACTTCCCTTCGGTATATGTAAAAGCGGATTAGGTATCACTTGAATATCTTGCTTGAGGCCCAGTTTATGGCATTCATCTGCCAAAAACTGACTCGGCGATACGAGTGCATCAACCAACCGATAGCTTCCCAAAAGCGTATGAATCCACTGCTCACAAGCGCAAATCAAACTCTTTCCGTATGAACCATCTACCACCCTATCCAGTATGGCCCGCACACCTGAAGAATGTTCCCAGATTCTTCCGCGGTTAAAAAGCGTATAGCTTGGTGAAACAATTTTGTAGTCATGTAAGGTCAAAACAATGGGTACCTGATTCTTCTTCAAAACATGAAAAATGCTCGGTGATATCTGATGGTAGATATTATGTGCATGCGCAATATCTGGCTGAAACTCATCGATAAGCTCCTGAAGTTTTCTGTTGGCTTCACTGTTCCAAAGAATGCGTACACTCAGACAAAATTTCTTCCAGAGATTTTGCGTACCATGGTAATCCACCGAAGAAACAAAATACCAAGACCAAGGAGTTTCTCTATTGCGATGATCCTGCATCGAGAAATAAGCAACCTCATGCCCAGCCTTCGTCAGTATTTCTCCCATATCCAAATACGCTCTCTCAGCGCCGCCTTTGAGATAGTGGTATTTATTGATAAGAAGAATTTTCATAGCGCTATAAAGTGGTATACTATCACTATACCAGTTTAATGATTTTTTTGCCTCTATGAGTTTCTCTTTAAATACCCTCGCCTACAAAATCTCAGCCAAAAGCCGTGCTCGCAAGCACGAATTTTTTCTTGCTACCATCAAACCCAAACCACATGAAAGCATCCTTGATGTCGGTGCCAATGCCATAGAGTACTCAGATACCGACAACTACCTCGAAAAACACTATCCCTATCCTTCTCAAATTACTGTGGTAAGCCTCGACGATACAAGTCACCTCAAAACACAGTATCCTGAAGTAACCTTTATCCAAGCCGATGGCACCAAACTTCCCTTCAAAGACGACGAGTTCGATATCGCCTATAGCAATGCTGTCATAGAGCACGTCGGTTCATATGAAGCCCAAAGAGCTTTCCTTTCAGAACTTGCCCGTGTCAGTAAGCGCGGCTACCTGACCACCCCCAACCGTCATTTTCCTATTGAAGTACACACGCGAGTTCCTCTCTTACACCTCCTTCTACCAAAAAGACTCTTTGATGTGTATCTTCGCTGTATAGGCAAAGCTTGGGCTGCCGAAGACTATATGAATCTTCTTACGAAGAGTGACCTGAAGAAACTCCTCTCTGATGCGCATATCACTCACTATCACATCACTCATAATCGCTTTTGTGGACTTACCATGACCTACACGCTCACATGGACCAAATAAAAACACCCTTCATTATTCCCTACAGCGCTGTCCTTCTTACCTTTCTGACGTTTGTCGGAATTACCTTTGGCATAGCGCTTGATTTTAATCTTGCTTTACCAGTAGTATTTTTTAGCGGTATCGGTCTCTTCATCCTTTTTCGTGAACGCCCACTTATCTTCTTTGGCATTCTCTTAGTGGCACGTATGTCACTCGACTATTCATCGCAGTATCTAAGCTTTACTTTCTACGACATCACTCTCTCTCTTTCACAGCTCCTTGGTATCGGTATAGCGCTTCTGGGCGCCTACTGTCTCTACCTCTACTATCCAAAAGTCAAAACCTTTGGACTCAATACTCCCTTCCTCATTCTTCTCATCTGGGGAGTCCTCACTCTTACTATTTCACTATCACCTAGTCTTGGTATTTCTGAGATTATCCGCATCTTTGACCTCTATGTCATAGCCCTGCTGAGTTATCTTTTTATCAAAAGCAAAGATGATCTTCAGTTTCTTCTCAAGGCAATTTTGCTCTCTTCTTTTATTCCGAGTCTTGTCGCGCTCTATCAGTACGTCAATCACATTGGCTTTAGCGATGCTGATGTTTCCATTCCCCGTATCTATGGCACTTTTGCTCATCCCAACACCCTTTCACTGTACCTTTTTTCTCTCTTGGTCGTAAGCTTTATCTACTACCTCCTGAACCGTAAAAACTTCACTCTTCATCAGGAAAAGATTTTCTACGGACTGAGCCTTTTCTTTGCTTTTCTCCTCTTTCTCACCTTTGCACGTGTCGCATGGGTGATTACTTTTTTCTTTTTGTTTCTCATTGCGGTAGCCCGCATGAAAAAGCTCCTACTACCACTTGTTCTGATCCCGCTTATCCTTGTTTTGCTCTCACCTACCTTTCAGGGCCGTATCATGGAGAGTCTCTCACCCGCTCCAGACAGCTCTATTGTTTGGCGTCAAAACCTCTGGTCTGATGTGATCCAAAAAACCATCCAAGATGACCGCATCCTCATTGGCTCTGGTATCAACACCTTTCCCTTGTTTACTACCAACCTCAGAGGCTCCCTGCCTGGTTCAAACGATGCTCACAATGACTTTGTGAAGTTCTTTGTAGAAGGTGGCTTTATCGGTCTTGGCATTCTCCTCTGTTTCTATATCCTCCTTTTTGAAATCCTCATCAAAGCAAAGCATACGCTAGCACATGACTCTGTGCTCAGTGGTATTGCCTTTGCTCTCATGCTTTTTCTCCTCTGTCTCACTATTGCAAGCCTGACAGATAATATCTTCAAGAACACGCCTGTCCAGTGGATTTTCTTTGCGCTTTTTGGAGCCCTTCTTTCTCTAGCGCGTAGAACTGTTCACTCTCATACGTAACACTCTTCAAAGTAAGTATAAAAAATCGGTGGGAAGCATTGCTCTGCCTCCCACCGTATTGACCGCTCTTGGGTGAATTTGCGATCCTAGTCAAAGCTCAGGAAGTCCGGCATCCCGTGGAGGGATTTCCGATCCACCCAGCCAGCGAAACGCCCATCCTTGCGGATATAGGGCGTCGCATTGACACGGAAACGCCCCGTGATCGAGAACGTTCCGTCTGCCGCGATAACCGCACAGGCTGGTGCACGACGCGGATCACGCGACTGCGTACCGTCCGGCTCAAGCGCCCATTCATTCCCCGTGTTGGAGATGCAGATTTCTGCTCCCCGGAGGAATTCAGGGTTACGCTGGAAGGTATTCATGCAGGCACTGACACCGCACGATACCCCGGTCTGACCCCGGAGGCTCCTTGCCTGAATGGCGTCTTCACCATTCAGGGTCTTGTAGACGATACCCTCGGGGGCATCGGCGGCGACCGTCACCGTAGTGACCGGCACCTCTTGGGCCACAGCCGGAGCTGCGCATCCCATGATGGCCAAACTGACCAGTAGTGTATAGCGCATGTGTATCTCCTTTTGTGCGC
>CAYLMF010000019.1:0-14408 GCA_964385005.1 uncultured Bdellovibrionales bacterium
CTTGAGAGCTGGCTCCCGAAACTCCTCTCGGCTGAGCCGGCAGCACTGACGCTTCATGCTCGTACCAAGAAAGATATGTCCAAAGTGCCAGCCAGATGGGAACGTGTGAAGCGAGCAGTAGAAATACGCGATGAACTTGGAAGTAAGACGCTTATTATAGGGAATGGTGATGTGACTGGTATGGCGGATGCGCGAGCCAAGGTGGCTGAGACTGGTTGTGACGGTGTGATGTTTGGACGAGCTATATTTGGTAACCCTTGGCTTTTTGACGAGGAGAAAAAAGAAGTTACGGTAGCCGAAAAAATTGATGCTGCTCTCGTACATACGGAGATGTACCTTGGGCACTGGCAGGGACGAAAAAGTTTTGAGCTCATGAAGAAATTCTACCGAGCGTACATTAATAATTTCCCACTGGCCAAAGAACTCCGCGCAGAGATGATGGAGAAAAAAAGTTTTGCAGAAATAAAAGAAGTAGTAGAAAGATTTAAAAAAGAGCACCCAGAAATCTTGAGTGAAGTATCGGAAGCGAAATATTTGCTGTAGAAAGCAAACGACCCCGGAATCCATATAGGACCCGGGGTCGATGTTTCCACGATGGGAAAAGGTTAGGCCGCCATCTTCCAATGGAGAGTTTCACCTGCGTAGAAGGGGGCGATGGTGACGCGTGGACCGAAATCACTGTCACTCTGGTAGGTAAATTCTGGGGGTACCACCCAGTCTTGACGTTTCAGACGTACCTTCTTGGTTGATGCATTGAGCCCGTAGAACTCAGCACCGAATTTGCCAGCAAAGTCGGGGAGCATATCAAGCTTCCCTGCCTTGTCGAAGGCCTCAGCGTAGAGCTCCAGAGCATGGGGTCCGGTGAAGCAGCCAGCGCAACCGCAGGCATTTTCCTTGGTATTCTTGGCGTGGGGTGCTGAGTCGGTACCAAGAAAGAACCATGGCTCGCCCGAAGTCGCTGCATCGAGCACCGCTACGCGATGCTCTTCGCGTTTGGCAATGGGTTTGCAGTAGTCGTGTGGATTGATGCCATTCCCCAGCATGTGGTTGCGGTTGATGAGGATATGCTGAGGGGTGATGGTGGCTGCCGTTCGGCCGGCATATTTTTCCCCTTGCATCCGTCGTACTGCAGAGACTGCTTCTTCCGTGGTGATATGTTCGAGTACCATGCGCAAATTGGGAAATTTGTTGCGCAGGAAGAAGAAGTCTGTCATGAAGGCTTCTTCACGATCGAACACATCGACTGACGAATCAGCTGTTTCGCCATGAAGACAGAGGACGACATTGTACTCCTCCATGGCTGCGATGGTCTCGAGCACCTTCGGGTCGCGGATGTTGGAAACACCATGCTCCGAACCAGTGGTGGCGCCGGCAGGGTAGTATTTGACAGCGACCACCTTGCCGTCGGAGTAGGTGATTTCTTCAATATCCTCAGGCGACGTCTGTCCTGTGAGATAGAGCGCCATCAGCGGATTGAAGTCATTGCCGGCATAACAGAGGATACGCTCACGATAAGTGAGAGCTTCCGCCACGGTACGGACCGGTGGACTGAGGTTCGGCATGATGAGGGCACGGTTGAATTGCCGAGCACTCATGGGCGCTGCCATCTGGAGGCGCCCATCGTTGTTGTCACGCAGATGGACATGCCAGTCATCAGCGACACATTCGATGGAGTCAGTCATGATATGTTCCACTTCATTTTCTGATACCAGGATTATCCCAGCATTTCGTTGGTCAGATATTCTTGGAGTTCGTCGCTTTCTTCGAGTAGGTCTTGGAAAAAGCGGGGACCACCGTTCCAAGTGGGGCCAGAGACGCACTGCACGCCCTTGGCACCAGCATTGAGGTATTCGAGCACGTGACTTCCATCAAAGACACCGCCGCAAGCGATGATGTCAAGATAGTTGCCAAGGAAGGCAGAGGCTCGTCCCACCAGAGGCAGGACGATATTTTTCCGGAGGAAATCCCCGGAGAGTCCGGCTTTGTTACCGTTAACCCCGATAATTGGTTCGCTGGTTGTTGGATCGGTCACTTTGACGTTTCCGAGGGTATTGGTGAGAATCACTGCCGTGACGAAAGAATAATCGAGGAGCACACGAAGCACTTCCTCAAGAAACCCTTCCGGTGCGGTAGGTGTCTCGCTCATATCCACACCTAGCCCAGTAGAACACCGGAGCAGAAACGCAAGTCGTTCGCGCTCTTGTTCGGTGACGTAGGGTGAGAGCTTCACCCAGACTGGCTTTTCTGGTTGAGCCAAGCGGAGGTTATCCAGGATAGCCTTGATTGATCTGAGGTCGTAGGCGATAGGAACATTTTCTGTATTGGGACAACCAAAGTTGAGTGTGGTCGCCACGACACCAGGTAGTGCTTCGAAGGTTTTGACGCCTTCGACGAAGTGATCGGGAGCAAAGCCAGCGATATTGGAAACCAGGGGATGCGGTGAGTGGATGCGTGCCAGGCATTCGGCCGTACCTTGGAAACCGGCATTGGGCATGCTCCAGGCGTTGAGGCCGAAAGTGTATTTGCAAAGCTCTTCGTAACTTTCGGGCCACTGAGGTGAGCCAGGATTGCCTTCGCGAAGAGCAGGAGTAAATGATCCAATCTCAAGTGCGCCGACTTGGAGGTCAGAGCGGAGATAGGGGTTGAGTTGGTGCACGAACTTGCAGACACCGCCACCCAGCATGATGGGGAGCTGCATAGGTACACCACCAACGGTCAACGAATGGGACATGAGAAAATCCTCTCTGTGGTTTGAAATGTTAAAGGGCAATAGTTTACTTTTTAAAACAGTCACCCTTGAATGGATGTTTGTTTCAGGGTAGGATAGCAGTAATCAACCCTCTCAGTCAATCAATAAAATGTCTCAAATAAAGCAAAAAATTGCTGTTTTAGTATCAGGTGGAGTGGATAGTTCAGTCTCTTTGGCGTTGCTTAAGGAGCAGGGGCACGATGTGACGGCTTACTACATGAAAATATGGCTCGAAGATGAGCTTCAGTTTTTGGGTGAATGTCCCTGGGAAGAGGATCTCGAGTATGTACGCGCTGTGTGCAAGCAGCTTGATGTAGAGCTTCATATCGTGCCCTTTCAAAAGGAATACTGGGATAGAGTGGTGAGCTATACGATAGACTCGGTCAAGCAGGGGCTCACGCCCAATCCAGATATGATGTGCAATGCTCGGGTGAAATTCGGGGCTTTTTATGAGTATCTTGAAAAGCAAGGTGAGTCTTACGATAAGATAGCCACCGGTCACTATGCCCAAACAGACCAGACTCCGCCTAAGGGCTACGACATGGCAGGAGAGGTAGATGGTATAACATACCTCAAAATGTCCCCAGACCCTATAAAGGACCAAACATATTTTCTCTCCCAACTCACGCAAGCTCAAGTGAGCAAGGCTTTGTTTCCGATTGGAGGTTACCCTAAAGAAGAGGTGCGCAGGTTAGCAGAGAAATTTAATCTGCCAAATGCCTCGCGTAAGGATAGTCAAGGTATTTGTTTCCTCGGGAAGATTCCTTTTGATGAGTTTGTGAAGTTTCACTTGGGCGTACGTCCAGGAAAATTCATAGAAGAAGGAACAGGAAAAGACTTGGGTGAGCATGAGGGATTTTGGTACTACACTATCGGTCAGCGTAAAGGCATTCGACTTTCAGGTGGACCTTGGTATGTGACCAGTAAGGATATAGAGAAAAATGAAGTCTACCTGGCACATGGAGATGTCTATACTTCTGAGGCCACGGATACTTTTATAGTCACGCAGCTTAACTGGATACATGGGACACAACCCGAAAAGACAAGCCTCCGGGTCAAAGTCCGCCATGGTGAAAAACTTTACCGAGCAACTCTTAATTGGAAGCCGGACTTCCAAACAGAGGTGAAGTTGGAGGGTAAGGATCAGGGGATTGCGGCAGGGCAGTTTGCGGTATTCTATGATGGCGATACTTGTCTTGGTGGCGGGGTCATTAAGTAGCTTAAAGCTTTTAGCGTATAGAAAGAAGTTTTATGGCTATACAAAAGCAAAAAGTACAATTCTTTGAAGAAAAACTAGCAGATTATTTCGCTAAAGCAGGGCGAGATTTTTTGCCTTGGCGAAAAGCGAGGATTACGCCGTATGAAGTCTGGGTATCAGAAATTATGCTTCAGCAGACCCAGGTATCACGTGTGGTCAGCTACTATACACGTTTTCTCAAAAAATTTTCGACTGTACAAAAACTTGCCCGGGCTACGTGGGAAGAATTTCTCCCGTACTACGATGGACTTGGGTACTATGCTCGTGGCAGGAATATGCTTCTGGCAGCAGAGAAAATAGTAACTGAGTATAAGGGTGTATTTCCAAGAAATAAAGAAGAGCTGCAAAAGATTCCTGGTATAGGATCCTACACGGCTTCTGCTATTATGAGTTTTGCGTATGGCGATAATCACCTGGCTTGGGATACAAATCTTAAGCGTGTAGTAGGAAGGTTTTTTTATGGGTCCAAAAAAGCCACTATCGATGAAGTATGGTTTGAGAAAACTTTTGTTACCAAGAGGCGAGAGCTCAACGCGAGTCTTATGGACTTTGGGAGTAGTCTTTGTGTAGGGAGGCCAAAGTGCAACACCTGTCCCTTGGCTTCAAAGTGTGTGTATTTCAAGGAAGATGGTGCACAAGAAATACAAGCCAAAAAAGAGAAGAAGCTATTTCCGGATAGTCAGGCTGAGCGAGTGATAGTGATACTCCATGAAAGGCATCAAAAGTACTTTTCAGTAGCAAGACACCAGTATCAGCCATTTATTTTGCCGGCAGGGTATGTGACAAGAGTAGCTATCAAGGAGTGGTTCATGAAAGAGTACGGATTAACCCTCGCTGTACGACCACCTCACGCTAGAGTGGTACAGAAGGATAAAAAGACACTATTGGTAAATGCTCAGATTCTTGAGGGAGACTATCAGTTTTCTGTATTTCCAAAAGAAGCGCTAAGAGGGTATACTGGAAGTAATCTGTCTAGTTGTTAAAGCCAAAAATATGCAAGCACGATCACTCAATGTCGCCTTCTTTTTCCTCCTCCTTTTTGGAGTAGGTATCACAGTTTTCTTTATATTTCAGCCTTTTATCACAGCTATCATTGCGGCTGCTATTTTGACAACTCTCCTGAAGCGCCCGTATCACTTTTTTGAGAAAGTGTTTCATGGTCACAAAATATCAAGCGCCCTTTTGACCTGTCTTATGGCTATCTTTGTGGTAGTGACGCCGCTATTTATTGTTTTTTCTTTGGCTATCAATGAAGTAAACACGTTGTACAGTCATGTAGAAAATCAAGGCAGTTTACAGGCCTTACTCAATAACGCTTTTACAAAAGCTGAAGGCACCCCAGGACTAAGGTTTTTGGTCAACAAAGAGACTTTTTCAGAAGAGAAAATGCTTTCAGATATTTCTAATTTTAGTTCCAACGCAGTTGGATTTTTACAGACAGCCTATCAGAGTATTACTGGTTTTGTCTTGTGGATCTTTATTCTTTTCTTTACCCTTTTCTACTTTTTGATAGATGGTAAGAAAGCTTTGCGCTACATGATGGATTTGAGTCCCCTCAAAGATGAGCACGATAGACTCTTGGTGCAGAAGTTTGTCTCGATGAGTCGAGCGACTCTTAAGGGAAATCTTGTCATAGGAATTATCCAGGGACTGCTTGGAGGATTAGCTTTTGCTATTGCAGGTGTACCTTCACCAGCAATTTGGGGTATCATTATGGTTTTCTTTTCTATCATACCGATGGTGGGAACAGGTATTATTTGGTTGCCAGCAGGTGTAATCTTACTTCTGTTAGGAGATGTGTGGCAGGGTGTCTTTGTGCTTGCTTTTGGAGCACTGGTGATTTCTTCGATAGACAATATCCTACGACCAAAACTAGTGGGTAAGGATACCCAAATGCATCCACTCATGATTTTCTTTGCTACGATTGGTGGTATCTATTTCTTTGGTTTGCCGGGCTTTATTATGGGACCAATTGTAGTATCTTTGTTTGTGGCTTTGGGAGAAATCTATCGAATTGAGTTTCAGGCTCAACTCAAGGAATACAATCAATCAAGATAAGAGAAGGTATGGATTGTAGTTGGCAACAACTCATGCATTGCTTTGACCCAATCGCACTTTCGGTTGGGTCTTTTCAGATTACTTGGTATGCTCTTTGCTTTCTCTTGGCATGGTGGAGTGCGTATGTGCTTTTTTCTTATTTTGAAAAGAAGAGGGATGAACATGAGAGATTGAGTGAACAAAAGCGAGAAAGTTTATTCTGGTGGCTCTTACTGGCCGCTTTTCTTGGGGCTCGTTTGGGGTATGCCTTTTTCTATGCACCGGAATATTTTTTACACCACATGAGTGAGCTTTTTATTCCGTATGATTTCAAAGAACATGTCTGGACCACTCTTCGGGGCATGAGTTATCACGGTGGACTTTTGGGAGTGGGTGTAGGCGTTCTGTATTGGGCGAAGATACATAAGGTATCTTGGTTGAGCCTTGGTGATAAGTTGGCTCTGGCGGCGCCCATTATTTCCTTTTTTGGGAGAATCGGCAATTTTTTCAATCAGGAATTACCCGGAAAAGTGACTGCCATGGAGTGGGGAATGTATTTTCCAGAGCAAGTGGTTTTACGTCACCCCGTGACGCTCTACAGCGCTCTCTTAGAAGGTATATTTATCTTAGGGATTATGCTTTGGGGGCAAAAAAAGTTTGAACAAAAGGGTCAGTTGCTTTGGTTGTATCTTTTTTCCTATGGAGGACTACGTCTAATAATAGAAAATTGGCGAGAGCCAGATCTGGGCGTGAGTCTCTTTCTAGATTTCTTTTCACGAGGTCAAATGCTTTCATTTGGAATGATTTTCATTGCTTTTTTTGGATGGTTTTTTTACTCCAAACGTGCTACTATTGAGAGTACGTAAAGCTATTTTTTTATGAATGCAAAAAAAGTTTGGACCGTTCTCGGATTAACCCTAGTGGCTATTGTAGGTATTGTAGTGTGGGCAGTGATAGAAGGAAAAAAAGAGCAGGCTGCCAATAGTGTGCCAGACGCGAGTACGATTTATTTTTATGGAGCAGAGTGTCCGCACTGTATGCGCATCAATGAATTTTTGGAAAGCAATAATATAGCTTCAAAATTTACGTTTACAAAGAAAGAGGTGTGGCATAGTCGTACCAACAGTGCTCAGATGAAAACCAAAGCAGAAGCTTGTGGTTTGGATGCCAGTAAGGTGGGAGTACCATTTATCTATACAGAGGGTAACAAGTGTGTCTTTGGAGAGCCAGATGTCAAGAAATTTTTTGCTGAGAAGGCGGGTATAGCTGTCACCGAAGATGCTCCGGTAGAGACTGAAGTCCCTACTCCATAAATACAAATATTCTTACATGAAGCCCGAAGCTTTCCAGTATTCTCCATACAAAATAACTCCCAAAAAACCCTCTCTTGATATCAAGAGTGGTGGAGTGGTGCAGCATCCAAAGTATGTGCTTGAACGTGAGCTTCGCAAGAAGTCTTTTACTGAGTCTAGTAAGCAGCAGG
Source organism: uncultured Bdellovibrionales bacterium (assembly GCA_964385005.1). Lineage (GTDB taxonomy): Bacteria > Patescibacteriota > Minisyncoccia > Moranbacterales > UBA1568 > UBA1568. The sequence continues at coordinate 7,528 of CAYLMF010000019.1, forward strand.
AGGTGAAAGCGTTAGACGGGCTTCGTCGTGAACGTAAAGCCCTTCTGCATAGCTTGAAGGAAAAGACAGTAGAAGAAAGTTTTTGGATTTTTGTACGCAAAAGTCAGATTCATCTTAGAAGAGCAAAGCGTAGAGTAACCCAACTTCTTCCTGAAGTTGGACCGAAGCGCATGGTATACGGCTCTCTTATGGGCGGGGTGATGTTTGGTATTGTTACTATGGGACTCCTTACGCAGTATCTTGGTGGAGGAGTGTTTGCTGATGAAAAAAAGCCAGTAGAAGAAGTTCCTGAGAAGGTAGCTAACGTAGTGGTGGATGACTATAATCCAGATCAGGATGTTTTCTTTGAGTACTTTAGTCAGGCAGCAGATGAGGAGTATGAAAAAAATATCCGAGAGATGGTAAAAGGATATCCAATCGAAGAAATGGTGCCATATATCCTTACCAAAGATCGCCTGACCGCAGCCTTTCTTATTGGTATTGCCAAGAAAGAGAGTAACTGGGGCAAGCGTGTCCCAGTCTTAAATGGTCAGGACTGCTATAATTACTGGGGGTACCGTGGTATACGTAGGATGATGGGTACTGGTGGACATACCTGCTTTAATAGCCGTGAAGACGCTGTAGATACGGTAGCTAAGCGTCTCGATAGACTGATTCACTCAGAGCAGCTCAATACCCCAGAGAAGCTTGTGGTCTGGAAGTGTGGGTTTAGCTGTCAGGGGCATAGTCGGGAGAGTGTGAAGAAGTGGATTAGTGATGTGGATATGTACTACTCTAAGTTTCTGGAAGAGGCTCCAGAAGAATAGGCTTAAATAGGGATCTTCAAGAAGAGGCGTAAGCCTCTTTTTTGCTTTAAATAAAGTAAATATTTAAATAGAGGCTTATTTAAAGGGTTGACCTGTTTTACTAAATTTGCTATAGTTTCCCTTGCGTCCTAAGAAGGTATTTCTTGAAATGCTGATAAAGACGCTAAGAATTAACGCTACTCTGGAGGTGTGTCTGGTTCTCATGCAAGGGTGTGATGAATGAGATAAACCGGTTTCCAGCAATGTTTGATAAAGCTTGGAGGGCTTGATCGTGAAACAGGGTGGCCAATCTATGAATTTAGAAAACTGTATACGTTTTCGTCGTGTATTACGACAACTTGGAGGAAAGATTTTGATACAACCGAAGAGACAGGTATCTGGACATAAATGGCTTTCGTCGTTTACTGCCTTGTCTTTTACTTTTTTTAGCGCTTTCCCAGCGTTGCCAAACCAGATGCCTATTGTACCTGAGGCGCAAAATGAGGTACAGAATATTGAGGGAGAAAAGGAGAGTCTCTCTTTGGAAGAACTCTGTCATTTACGAAAGAGTGTTCAAGAAATCCAGTCTCAAGCAGAGGCAAAACAGAGCAAGGAAGAAGAGCTTTGTCTTGAGAAAAAGAGTAAAGAGGAGCTCCTTCTGGAAATGGTTGGAGAACAGAAAGCTGAAACGAGTACATTAGAGGCGACCGTTAAGGTAGTAACTGAGGGGTTTCCGATAGAGATCATGGCACCAAGCATAGCGCACTATGATCGCAATATAGCGGCACTTATCGTAGGTATTGCTAAGAAGGAAAGTAACTGGGGTAAAGCGTCTCCAAGTAAAGGTGGTGTAGACTGTTATAACTATTGGGGATACAAGGGCGCAGGCGGACGAGGTACCGCTATGGGATATGCTTGTTTTGCTACCCCAGAGGAAGCGGTGCAGGCTATTGGTGATAGATTGACACGCTTGGTAGAAAAGCGCTCTACGAGCGAACCAAGTAATCTGGTGACAACCTGGAAGTGTGGGGCAAGTTGTGCAGGCCACTCAAAGGAGAGTGTTCAAGGTTGGATTAGTGACGTGCATCAGTACTACAGTAAAATAGCCCTGCGGTAGCGCTGGGAAATATAGGATGACACCTTTTCTTCAGTCGAGGAGAGGGTGTTTTTTTATGCCTGAAAAGGCTATAATATATATAATTCTATGTCATGGATTTCATTTGCCATTCTTGGCTATTTTTGTAACGCGGTTTCTCAATTACTCGATAAGGTAATTTTGACCGAAAAGCATATACCAAAACCAGCGGTGTATGCTTTTTATGTGGCAATGTTTAGTTTGTTTTCACTCGTCTTTGCCCCTTTCGGTATTGCTCTCATACCAGTGTTCTATCTCACGGTCTTTTTTCTTTCAGGGGGGATATTTGTTTTGGGGCTACTCTTTTTTTACTATGCCGTAAAAGCTGGAAATGTAGCGCGTATTGCACCATTGGTAGGACTCGTTACATCGATTACGGTTCTTCTCGCTGGAGGCATCTTCCCACATCTATTTGGTGAGTTTGTCTTTACAAGAGAGATAGTCGTAGCGCTTGTTCTTTTTATTGTGGGAGGAATACTGATTTCCTATGATCTACCTTTACGTAAAGGGGATACTTTTCCAGTAGCTGCTGTAGTGGCCGGATTTCTTCTCGGGGTTTCGCTACTTCTTCTCAAATACGGCTATACAGAAATAGATTTTATTAATGGTCTGGTCTGGTCTCGCCTAGGCATGGTGGCGGCTGGATTGATACTCCTGTTGGTACCAGTGTATCGTCGAGAGATTTTGGTTCACCATGAGCCTAAAAAGATGAAGAGCAAGCAGCATGTAAAGACATTGCTACTTTTTATAGTCAATAAGTCATGCGCCGGCTTGGCAAGTTTTTTGATTATCTATGCGACTAAGTCGGGGTCAGTTTCTTTTGTGCAGGCATTAAATGGTATCCAGTACGTCTTTTTACTATTCTTGGCTATTCCGATGAGCGCACGTTTCCCACACATCTTTGGTGAGAAATTGTCATTTTGGGATTGGCTTCAGAAAGGGGTAGCGTTGATCATGATCGCACTAGGTTTTTGGTTTGCAAGCTTTGGAGGGGTTATTTTATTTTAAATAAGGGCACTATGCTAAAAAATATCAAAAGAGGATTGGTGGGAGCATTCTTTGTTTTCATGCTCTTTTTTGCTTTCTTGAATCTACCAGGGCCAAAGCCTCGTGAGGATGTGGTTTTGGGTATGACGTTTTCTACGCGCTATGCCGAAGGTCTGGGGCTGGACTGGAAGGAAACCTACATCGCGCTTCTTGATGATATGGGAATTAAGAAGTGGCGCTTACCAGCGTATTGGGACATTATAGAGCGAGAGCGAGGACAATATGATTTTTCTGAATTGGACTGGCTTCTGGCAGAAACACAAAAAAGAGATGGGGAGGTTATTCTTTCTGTAGGTCAGAGAGTACCACGCTGGCCAGAGTGTCATATTCCTCTGTGGGCTAAGGAGGACGAAGAGCTAAGGAAGTCCGCACTTCTCAAGATGATACGCACAACAGTAGAGCGCTATAAAGATAATCCAACCGTTACTACCTGGCAAGTAGAAAACGAACCATTCCTTGCTATCTTTGGTATTTGTCCAAAGTTTGATCCAGACTTTCTCACGACAGAGGTGGCTCTTGTGCATGCCTTGGATCCGAGCAGACAAGTGATTGTGACAGACAGTGGAGAGCTTTCGGTCTGGTACAAGGCGGCCAGAGAAGGAGATATTTTTGGTACCACGTTGTATCGTGATATTTATCAGAAACGCTTTGGCTATGTCACATATCCTATCGGACCGTACTTTTTTAAGATGAAGGAATTGTGGGTACGGCTTCTTACTGACCAGGAGAACTTCATGGTGATAGAGCTTCAGGCTGAGCCATGGGCCAATGGTTGGGTTGGGACGGTGCCACTTGAGGAGCAGTTCATCACCATGAATGAGAAAAAATTGGTAGAAAATGTCACCTATGCCCGAAGAGTTGGTTTCCATGATATCTATCTTTGGGGAGGAGAATGGTGGTACTGGCTTAAGGTCAAGAAAGACTACCCAGCTCTTTGGGAGACTGGAAAAACTCTTTTTGCACAATATGGAACAGAAAAATAAACAGGTGGTTCTCATTGCACACGATATCCGAAGCGCTCACAATGTGGGCGCCTTCTTTCGTACTGCAGATGGAGCAGGGGTAGAAAAGATTTTTCTTACGGGCTATACGCCAGTGCCAGCCAGCAAAAAATTTATGCTGACTACTGCTGAAAAGCAAATTCAAAAAACAGCCTTAGGGGCAGAAAAAACCATGCTATGGGAGAAGAGAGAGTTACTCAGTGAGTTACTCAGTGAGCTCAAGCGGGATGGCTATATGCTCTATGCGCTTGAACAAGATGACAAGAGTGTCGTCTATGACCAGTACCCAGAGGCTCAAAAAATAGCGCTTTTGGTAGGTAACGAAGTCGATGGCGTCCCAGAGTCACTCCTCGAGCAAGCAGATGCTATACTAGAAATACCCATGAGAGGAAGTAAGAATTCCCTCAATGTATCGGTAGCTACAGGAGTGGTACTGTATGAATTGTTAAAAGAGAAATAATATGGAAACAACAGAAAGGAAAAAGATTGCTATATTTGATATAGATGGCACGATATTTCGTAAGAATCTTCATTTTGAACTTATCAATGAGCTGGCCTGGCTGAAGGTGTTTCCCAATGAAGTGCGACATCGTCTCACGGAGCTCTACTCTGGTTGGATTGAGCATGAGGGAACGTATGAAGATTATCGAAAGGCTTTGGTAGATCTCTACGCCAAGCATATCAAAGGGTGCTCACATGAAGATGTGCTCAGAGCAGCCAAGATAGTCATCCCTTTCCACGAGAAGCGCACGTACGTGTTTTCTGAGGACTTGATCAAGAAGCTTCGCAAAGAAAATTATCATCTACTCGTCATCTCTGGTTCACCGATTGAAATAGTGGAAGAATACAATAAAGACTATCTGAAGTTTGATGCTGTGTATGGAAGCGTGTATGGCCTGGATGAAGATGGTATTTATACTGGTGAGGCAACATTTGAGCCTTCGCGTATGAAGGGGGAGGTAGTGAAAAAATACATTGAAGAGCATGGACTGACCCTCGAAGGTTCATATGGTATTGGCGATACTGAGTCTGATGGAAGCTTCCTTGGTTTGGTAGAAAACCCGATTGCCTTTAATCCCAATCAGAATCTCCGTGAAATGGCTGAAAAAGAAGGCTGGAAAATTATTGTGGAGAAAAAAGATGTAATTTACGAAATCAACTAGTATGGGTGGGCATGGTAAAAAAAAGAAGAAGGGTCTCAATGACCGTATTGATAAATGGCTGCGTACCACTTTGTGGCTCTGGCTCCCTTTCTATGCTTTTTTTGCGCTTATTCACGAGATAGGTGAACACAAAAAGCATCACTAAAATATGATTCTCTTTCGTCGTTTTGTGAATTCTCTCCCTTGGGGCAAAGCACTTATTTTGTGGGTGCTGGTTATTTTTTATTTTTCTTCACGTCCAGGTTCACCGTATCCAGCTGATACAAGTCTGGGATATTTTCTCGAGCGTAAGGGGGCACATGTATTTGAGTATGCGGTGCTCGCTATGATCCTGATGGCTTTTTTGAGAAGGTTTTTCCAGCGGGAACCCTTGTATGGAGTAGCTTTGCTTACTTTTTTCTTAGCGGGCCTTTATGGGGTGACCGATGAGATTCACCAGTACTTTGTACCTTTTAGAGGAGCAAAGATGAGCGATGTCGGGTTTGATATTATTGGAGCAGTTCTAGGAATCGGACTTGTCTATATAGCGAGAGGACTTTTCTTAAGAAGAAAAAAGAAACAATAAAAAACTCCGCTCATGGCGGAGTTTTTTATATGTGAGAAGGAAGTTTTACTTTACCTTTTCGATAAACTTAGTGAAGATAGCTGGGTTTTCTACGGCCATCTCAGAGAGTACCTTGCGGTCAAGGGCAATACCTTTTTGCTTCTCGAGATTGATGAAGGTAGAGTACTTGAGGCCATGAAGGCGAAGGGCGTTGTTGAGGCGGATAATCCAGAGGGCACGGAAGCTACGCTTCTTGGCACGACGGTCACGATGAGCGTACTTGCCAGCCTTGATTACGGCTTCTTTGGCTTTACGGAAGAGATTCTTACGTCCCCAGCGGAAACCTTTGGCCATTTTGAGGAGATTCTTGTGGCGTTTTTTGGTCTGAACGCCGCGCTTGATTCGAGTCATACAATTCTTAGGGTTGGTGGTTTAATTAAATGGCGAGAGCGCGATTGATATTCTTAGCGACTGCACCGTATACATCATTGTCATTACGCTTGTCTCGACGCTGGTTACCAGTAGCACGAGTATTGTAGTGATTCTGGCCAGTGGCGCGGGTTTTGAGCTTTCCGCTAGAGGTGACTTTGATTTTCTTGACGAGTGATTTTTTGGTCTTCAATTTCATACGCTTATTATAGTGGTGCAATTAGTGTGGTGAATCCTTTTGGTCCTCTTTTGACTTCTTCCTCGGTCTTAAAGGGGGTAGTGATACTTTTGGTAAAGAGAGTCAGGTTTTCGCGAGCCTTATCATTCATAGCTTTTTCACGTCCACGGAGAATGATTTCGATACGGACCTTGTGTCCCTTGGTAAGGAATTTTTCAGCCTGACCTTTCTTGAAGTCGAGATCATGTTTGTCCGTACGAAACCCGATGCGGATACCCTTGGTATCAACTTTCTTTTGTTTCGCCTTAGCCTGCTGGTCCTGCTTGGCTTGCTTGTACTGGAGCTTACCGTAATCGGTAATTTTACAGACAGGCGGCTTGGCAAGGGGAGAGACCTCTACGAGGTCAGCTTCCTGGCTTTGAGCAAGTGCCACGGCATCAGCGACGGTCATGACACCGCGGTTTTCACCTTCGATATCGATTACCATGACTTCAGGCACATCAATTTGCTCATTTAAGCGCAAACGCAGCTTTACCTGGGCTTTCGGTTTTGGACGATTATGTCTTCTTCTTCTCATTTTTTAACTTTAAAAAAGTGGA
>CAYLMF010000020.1:0-2464 GCA_964385005.1 uncultured Bdellovibrionales bacterium
TTGGCAAAAGCTCTACCAAAGAAGCGATTGCTCTTGTACTCTCAGCTCAGTATCGAGTACGCAAAAATGAAGGTAATTACAACAATGAGATTGGTTTACCGTTGACTATTTTAGGCCGAAAGACAGGCGGGAGATCACTTTGGGCCTGGTTTAAGATAATTGTTTATTGGCTAAGGCTCTTGCTTCTACCGTATCGGTATCCTGAAATACTTGTTTTGGAGATGGGTATTGATGCTAAGGGAGACATGGATTATTTGTTGACGATTGTCCCTATCAATATCGGCGTGGCCACACATGTATCCGGCAGTCATCTGGCTCAATTTGGAAGTATAGCCAATGTAGCTCGTGAAAAGCGTAAACTAATTAAGTGTGTACCAAAAACAGGCTTTGCTATTTTGAATGCTGATAATGGAGAGACCCTCAAGATGAAGGATGTTACAGAAGCGAGCGTTATTACCTACGGGTTTTCACAAGTGGCAGATATTCAAGTAGATAATCTGTTGTTCCATGGAGACGTGGGACACGTAGAAGGGTACAGTTTCAAGCTCAATTATAAAGGCAAGTCTGTGCCAGTGCGTTTGCCATTTATCCTTGCAAAACACCTTATCTCATCAGCTCTAGCAGCAGTGGGCGTAGGAGTAGCTATGAAAATGAATCTAGTAGAAATTGCTCAGGCATTGGAAGGACTCAAATCTCTGCCAGGACGTATGAATATGTTTTCAGGTATTCAGGGTACTCAGATAATTGATGATACCTACAATGCCTCACCTACATCTACACGAGCAGCAATCGAGACTTTGTCATATATGCAGGCGCCACGTAAAGTGGCCATCTTAGGCGATATGCTCGAGCTTGGTGAAAACAGCGATGAAGAGCATGCTCGTTTAGCAGAGGACTTGCGACAAGCCAATGTTACAAGGGTCTTGCTTGTAGGTAAGCACATGCAGGCATTGGAGGAAGCTCTTTTGGGTATTGGGTACCAGAACAAGCAGGTGAGTTGGTACATGGATCCATGGGGAGTATTGGAAGTATTATCGGAGACGCTTCATCCGAGTGATCTTATACTCGTCAAAGGATCCCAAGGATTACGCATGGAATTTATCGTTGAAGCATTGTTGGCCCAGCCTGAAAAAGCAGAATCACTCTTATGTCGCCAGAGTCCTACCTGGAAAAAAATACCATTTACTCAGCCAGCAGAGTGGAGTGTATAAATGATGTTGCAGGTAAGGTGAATTATTTGGTATGATAGGTATGTAAGAGCAGAGCTCTTTTTATAAGCAGTGTAATTCTAAGAATAAGTCGTATGACTGAAAATGAAAAAGACAGAGAGTTTGTAGAATACGTTGTAAAGATGTTGGTAGACAAACCAGAAGCAGTAAAGGTAGAGCGAAAAATTGACGAGATGGGCGTGCTTATTACGCTTGATGTAGATCCTCAAGACATGGGGATGGTTATCGGACGTGAAGGTATGACCGCTAAGGCTCTTCGTACACTCCTTCGAGTGATTGGTGCCAGGAACAATGCTCGTGTAAACCTAAAGATCAATGAACCAGAAGGCAGTATGCGTCCTCCTCGTGAACCACGTGAGTCACAGGATCGAGGGACGGTGAATGATATTCCTCCTCGTGAAGAACAGGCTCCAGCTGAGAAGCGTAGTCTTGATGATGTTATGAATGACATCCAAATCTAGTAGATAAGACTTGCGCTTTCGGCACATTTCTTCGTTGTAGTTTCCGGTACTCGACACTGTATATGACTCATACAGCTTGCTCTGTTCCTCAGCTACGCCTCGAACTGCACTCAAAAGCATAAGTCCTTGTGTTGAAGCAATAAAACCGCCCTGTAAGGGGTGGTTTTATTATTGACAAATACATAAAAATATGCTAATATACTACGTTGGTCAAGATGGCTAACAAAGTTTAACAAACACAGCCCTTGAAGGGGGTTGTCAGACAAAAGAGGGCAGAATCATGACGTTGATTGAACAGGTTCGCAATGAACTGGAAGTGGATATGGCGGGTGCCTGGACTTGGGTCCAGACAACGCGCGCCAAATTCATTCCTGCGGTATTCGATTCGCCTTTGGCGACTCACGATACCTTTCTCGGTGCCGCGAGGGTGACTCGTGTCATCCTGGGTGCACTCGAACGGGAGATGTCCCTCGATGGGATGTGTCCGGGCCATGGTCCGGGTCACTGGATGCGTGACTACATTTCGGCCTGTCAGCTGCTTTCAAATCCTGAGACCCTCGGGGGTCGGACGGAAACGGAAGTGCTTGCTGGCTTTGCCGGCGGCGTACTCCACGACATCGGTAACGCGGTCGTGGATCGCTATCACGATGCAGGGTCGCCGGTCCGGCACGCTGAAGCAGCTGGTCTGATGCTGGCGCGACTGTTCGAGCGGAACGACTTTGGTCTTTCCGAAAACGAACAGCTGGCCATACAGTGGGCTGTCATGGCTCATAC
>CAYLMF010000020.1:2564-14163 GCA_964385005.1 uncultured Bdellovibrionales bacterium
CTCATCCGCAAGGAAGAGCGTTCGGTGCAGATGGCTTGGGCTTCGGGATTCCTTTTCGCTATGCAGTCCTACCAGGACTGGGCAGAAGGTGTGCTCGATGATCTCGCATCTATCGGTGCGGTCTGCGATCTACCTTTCGTGGGCAATATCCGTCATTTCCTTACGTACGACATGTTGACGCATGATGTACCAAGGCAGGTGGCGGCCTGATCCTAGAGGTCTAGGGCCAATAATTGGGACGGGGGGATGCAACACATCCTCCCGTACCCATCAATTTTTATACTGTTGTCACCCGAAAGGGTGTTTTTTTATTGTCAGGAGTCTACCTTATTGAGCATGTATTTTTCTGAAAAGGGATGTGTTATCCTATAAGAGTATTATAAATATCGTATATATGAACGTTATTGAAACCAAAATTCCAGGACTGCTTATTATTGAGCCAAAAGTATTTGGTGATGAACGAGGATTTTTTGTGGAGACCTACAATGAGCTTCGTTATAAGGAAATGGGTATTTCTGGTGACTTCGTGCAGGACAATCTCTCTAAGTCCAAAAAGGGGGTGCTCCGAGGTTTGCACTACCAGGCTCCACCATTTGAGCAAGGAAAGCTGGTGACAGTACTCTCAGGAGCAGTCTTGGACGTTGCGGTAGATATTCGTCATGGCTCACCGACATTTGGCAAGTCAGTAACAGTTGAACTTACTGCTGAAAATAAGAAGCAGTTTTGGATTCCAGCAGGCTTTGCACATGGCTTTGTGACGCTTGAGGACGATACGGTTTTTGCGTATAAGTGTACCAATGTCTATTCACCAGAGAATGACAGGGGAGTAAAGTACGATGATCCGGCAATTGGCATCGAGTGGCCCGACGTAGGAGAATTGACTATTTCAGAAAAAGATCAAAATCAACCGATGCTTCAAGAAATTGCCCAAGAATTTGTTTACACAGAATAATATGAAACTACTTGTTACAGGGGGTGCAGGATTTATAGGCAGTAACTTTGTCCACCATATACTAGAGACCTATCCAGAGTATGAAGTAATTACATTGGATGCTCTTACGTATGCTGGTAATCTAGAGAGTCTTAAGACGTTTGAGCATGAGTCACGTCATCGTTTTGTGAAGGGAAATATTACGGATGCTGGACTGGTAGATGGACTGGTAGCGGAATGTGATATCGTAGTCCATTTTGCAGCAGAGACACATGTAGACCGCTCTATCCTAGAGCCCAGTATTTTTATCGAGACCAATGTCCTTGGTACCCAGGTGCTACTGGAAGCGGCTCGCAAGCATGGTAAGCGCTTTCATCATGTCTCAACTGATGAAGTGTTTGGGGCACTTGGACCACATGATGAGCCATTCAGTGAGCTTACACCCTATGATCCACGGAGTCCGTACAGTGCTTCGAAGGCAGGGAGTGATCATTTGGTTAGGGCATATTTTCATACATTTGACTTACCTATTACTATTTCCAATTGCTCCAATAATTATGGGGCGTATCATTTCCCAGAAAAACTGATTCCACTCGCTATAACCAATCTCATAGAGGGTAAGAATATACCAGTCTACGGTGATGGTCGTCAGGTGCGAGATTGGCTCCATGTGAAGGATCATTGTCGAGCTATTGATATGATTATTCACCACGGGCGTATTGGCGAAACCTACTGCGTGGGCGGAGATGGTGAACGAGAGAATATCTGGATTGTAAAGAAGATTCTTGAAGAGATGGGACTTGGTGAGGATCGTCTTGAATACGTCAAAGATAGAGCGGGACATGACAGACGCTATGCAATCAATCATGACAAGATTACAGAGGAACTCGGCTGGAAGCCCGTGATCTCTCTTGAGGAAGGTCTCAAAGAAACGGTGAGCTGGTTTCAGGATAATCAAGACTGGTGGCAAGCAGTGAAGGATGGTAGCTACCAAGAATACTATGAAAATCAGTATATAAAGCGCTAAACAAACGAAATCCTCTCTTAATTCGGAGAGGATTTTTTGTTTGAGGGCTATCTGGTATAATGCATAAGTTAGCCTTTTAATGAATATATATGGCACAAAGAGTTGTTGTTTTGGGAGGACTAGGGATGCTTGGTCAAGCACTTACTGATTTGTTTAGACATGATCCAAATTACGAGGTGGTTGCTTGGGATAAAGAAGATATAGATGTCACTGATTTTGTACAGCTTCGAGAAAAACTTACAGCAGTAAAACCACATATTATCCTCAACTGCGTAGCATACAACGCGGTAGATTTAGCGGAAGAAGATGACGAGCAGTACCAGAAGGCACTTCTGCTTAATCGCGATTTGCCAGGAGAGCTTGCAACCATAGCCAATGAGATTGAGGCGGTTTTGGTGCAGTACTCCACAGACTATGTGTTTCCGGGTGATATAGATGAGAAAAAAGAAGGGGGTTGTGGTAATAGCTCTTGCTGTGGCGGAGGCTGTCATGGTGGTGGAGAAAAAGGATATGGTGAAGGCGCTTTCCCAAATCCTATTTCACGCTATGGAGAATCCAAGATGCTTGGCGAACAAGTAGTGATGATGAATGCTCATAAGTACTATGTCATTCGCCTCTCTAAACTCTTTGGTAAGCCAGCTAGTTCACCAGAAGCTAAGCGAAGCTTTTTTGATGTCATGCTTGAAGCTGGAAAAAATAAACCAGAAGTACAGGTAGTAGATAGCGAAAAAAGTTGCTTCACGTATGCACCAGACCTTGCTATGGCCACCAAGGATTTACTGGAAGATGCTGATCAGTGGGGGGTATATCATCTACCTAATACCGGAGCCGTGACCTGGTATGAAGCAGTGCTTGAGCTCTATCGTCAAGCAGGAATTGCTACCAAGGTGGCGCCGGTTACACCTGAGTCCTTTCCGCGACCTGCCAAGCGCCCGGTATTCTCGGCACTTATCAATACGAAGCGTCCGCCGCTTCGCAGATACGAGGTAGCTTTGGCAGAGTATTTGTCTGATAAGAAATAATACAGTCTGTTATGAAAAAACCATTTTTGCAAAAACAAGATCCAGAAATTTACCAAGCTCTCCTCGGTGAAGAGAAACGGGAAAAGGAAGGCTTGGAAATGATTGCTTCTGAAAATTATGTATCTGAAGCGGTGCACGAAGCGCTCGGAAGCGTGTTCACCAATAAGTATTCAGAAGGTTACCCTGGTAAGCGGTACTATGGCGGACAGACCTATACAGACGTTATCGAATCACTGGCCATAGAACGGGCAAAGAAAATTTTTGATGCTGAGCACGCCAATGTCCAGCCACTTTCTGGCGCACCTGCCAACATCGCCGCCTACGCTGCTTTACTTGAGCCAGGAGATTGTATCTTAGGTATGGATCTTTCTCATGGTGGACACCTGACACATGGACATCCTGCAACAGTCATGACCAAGGTGTACCGTTTTGTGAGCTATAAGACCGAAGCTGACGGCAGTATTGATTACGATAAACTTCTGAAGATTGCCAAGAAGGAAAAACCAAAGCTCATATTGGCTGGATTTTCTTCGTATACACGCACCCTTGATTATGAGAAATTTGCCGCCATTGCGAAGGCAGTAGGAGCAAGAAGTATGATGGATATGGCACACATTGCAGGGCTTGTAGCTGCCAAGGTGGTGTCAAATCCAGTGCCTCACTTTGATGTGGTTACACTGACAACACACAAGTCGCTCCGTGGACCACGCGGGGGAATGATTCTTTGTAAGAAAGAATTTGCTAAAGCGATAGATAAAGCGATATTTCCAGGTCTTCAAGGTGGTCCACATATGAACAATATCGCTGCCAAGGCGGTAGCTTTCAAAGAGGTACTTCATCCAAATTTCAAAAAGTATGGTAAGCAAATACTCAAAAATGCTAAGACCTTAGAAAAAGTATTTTTGAAGCATGGCGGAAAAATTTTATTTGGAGGAACAGAAAATCATATGGTTGTTCTCAATGCAGTAGAGACCTATGGTATCTCTGGAAGAACGGCTGAAGAACGTCTCGACGCGATTGGCATTACGGTTAACAAAAACGTCATACCTGATGATCCTCGTGGACCTATGGATCCAAGCGGTATTCGGGTAGGTGTCCCTGCACTTACTACACGTGGCATGAAAGAATCTGAGGTGAAGCAAATTGCAGAATGGATGCACATGGCTATGAGTACTGAGGATGTTCATGTCCATAAGGCGCTTCATAAAGAAGTTACAAGGCTTTGTAAGAAATTTCCTGTCCCTAAAACGTTTATCTAAAATATATGAAAGGCATTATTCTTGCTGGAGGTACCGGCACCCGACTTTTACCCTGCACAGCGATTGCATCGAAGCAGTTGCTTCCGGTGTACGATCGCCCAATGATTTTTTATCCATTGAATACGCTGGTCAAGGCTGGTATTAAAGATATCTTGGTTATTGTTTCACCAGATCATGCAGGAAACTACCTAAATCTTTTGGGATCACTCCTCGAGAGCGATGGTATCAATGTCAGTTTTAAGGTACAGCGTAGTCCGCGTGGCCTGGCCGATGCATATCTATTGGCTGAAGATTTTCTTGATAATGAGCCAAGTGTCATGATTCTTGGAGATAATATTTTCCAAGATGACTTTACAGAGGCTATTACTTCCTTTGAAAAGGGTGGACGTGTGTTTGCGGTTAAAGTGCCAGACCCTGAGCGCTTTGGAGTGGTGGAATTTCATCCGGAGATGCAAAACGTTATTTCTATTGAAGAAAAACCAGCTGCTCCAAAAAGCGATTATGCTATCCCGGGTATTTATATTTTTGATGGACGAGCCTGCGAAATCGCCAAGGGACTGAAGCCATCTTCACGAGGAGAATTAGAAATAGTAGATATCCATAAAGCGTATCTAGAGCAAGGCGAGCTAGATGTGCGTATTCTTCAGGGAGCCTGGTTTGATACCGGTACTCACGATTCTCTTCTTGAAGCCAGTGTTTTTGCTAAGGAAGCAAAGCTAGGAGAAGCATTTGCTCCGATATTAAACGAAGCGATACTTGAGCACAACAAAGAAATTAAGCGTCATGTAGCCCTAAAACAATAATTTTATGAGTATGTCTATAGATTCACGCAAAGTAAAAAAAGCTATTTTACCTGTAGCAGGATTTGGTACGCGTTTCTTGCCAGCCACTAAGGCTCAACCAAAAGAAATGCTTCCCGTGGTAGATAAGCCGGTGATTCAGTATTTGGTAGAAGAAGCAGTGGCTTCTGGTATTGAAGAAATTATCTTTGTGACCGGTCGTGGAAAGCGTGCTATCGAGGATCACTTCGATATTTCCTATGAACTTGAAGATACTTTGGTAGAAAAAAACAAACACGAACTCCTTGAAAAAGTGCAAAAGATTTCTGGTCTTGCAAAATTTTCGTATGTACGTCAGTCTACGCCGCTTGGCGATGGACATGCACTTCTCCAGGCTGCCCATCTTGTTGATGATGATGAGCCAGTCTTGGTGATGTTTGGTGACTGTATTTATGATAGTGAGGTACCAGCAGCCGCTCAGCTTATTGAGGCCTACCATAAATACCAAGGATCAATCATTGGTATGGCAGAGGTTGAAAAGTCAGAAGTTGATAAGTTTGGTGTACTTGCGGGAACAGCTTTGACTGACAAGTACTGGAAAATTACTGAGATGGTAGAAAAGCCAAAGGTGGAAGATGCTCCAAGTAATGTCGTAGCACCAGGAAAGTATATTATTACCCGAGAGGTATTCAATGTCTTGGAAAATATGAGTCATGGCAAAAGTGGAGAAATCCGACTAGCAGATGCTTTTGATTTGATGCTTCATGACAATAAGCCGTTGTATGGCTGTATGCTTGAAGGCCGCTGGTTAGATACCGGAGATAAATTTAACTTCTTGCAAGCCACTATTGAGCTTGGTTTGAAGCATCCAGAAGTAGGCGATAAGCTTCGTGATTACCTCAAGAAGCTTGAGTTGTAGGAAGGAAAAGGGTAATTCATAACGTTAGAAAGCATGTATTGGATATACCTCATTCTCTTTATTTTTGTTATTCTTACGCCCGAGCTTATTGGGCATGGTACATGGTTTCTTTCAGAAGATGATTTAGAATCACTCATTATCTTTGCTTTTGGTACACTGGGACTATTGCTTTACGTGAGTAAAGAGAAAGCCTTTTTTCGGGTGCGCGAGGAAAAGGTATCTTTGCAGAAAAAAACCAACACTATCTCTAAAGACTTGTCTCAGTCGTATTCATATATCGGAGAGATGAATAGAAAACTAGATGTCATCCAAGACGTTATCTTTGAATTACCAAAAAAAAGTAGTGTACGGAAAAAAAGGCATACGGATATCTATAAGCCTCTTCTAGAGGCAGCCAAGGTCTTTGCTCGCACCGATAGGATTGCTTTTTACATTGTAGATGTGGCTACCAAAGAGACACTTGAATCTTTGGGACGGAGCTACTTTAAGCACTGTACTGCGGAGTATCTCCTGAAGGCAAAGAAATCTTTTTGGGTGGAAGAAAAGTGCATAGTAGCTCGTTCTCCACAGGCGGCAGATGGTAAGCATGCTTTTTTGGTACTTGGTAAAGAGACAAATTATATAGAAGATATGGAGTCACTTCAGTTGCTGGCTTCCGAGGGTTTGCTATTGGCAGTGCTGACTAAACCGAAAATAAAAGAATAATGCGCATTGGTATAGACGCACGTTTTTATGGTTCCGTAGGTAAGGGTCTTGGTCGTTATACCGAAAGACTGGTTTTGGAGTTAGAAAAAATAGACCAAACAAACACATACTTTATTTTTTTGTGCCAGGAAAATTTTGAAGAGTATCAGCCAGAGAATAAAAATTTTCATAAGGTTTTGACTCATTCTCGTTGGTACTCTTTTTCTGAGCAATTGGTTTTTCCGTGGCTTCTTTTGAGTAAGAAGTTGGACCTTGTGCATTTTCCTCACTTTAATGTCCCTCTTTTTTACCGGAAATCTTTTGTGATGACTCTTCATGATTTGATTTTGTTTCACTATCCTACTGAAAAGGCGAGTACGAAGAGCGCACTCTTTTACTGGGTGAAGTTTCTTCTGTACCGTCTTGTGTTAGATTCTGCTTTAAAGCGAAGTAAAAAAGTGATTACGGTCTCTGATTTTACAAAAGTAGACATTATCAAAAACTATCCCTTTACCAAAGAAAAAATACAGGTCACCAAAGAGGCGGCAGAAGCATTTTGTTATTGGCAAAATGAGGCAGCCTCAGAGAGTCTTCTTAGGGGCCTGGGGCTCGTAAGGGAGACTAAGCGCCAAGAGTACTTTTTGTATGTAGGAAATGCATATCCTCATAAAAATCTCTCGTTTCTCCTTTCCGTGGCAGAGTATTTCCCAGAACAAAAATTTGTTCTCGTAGGAAAAGAAGATTTTTTTTATAAGCGTCTCAAGTCAGAGGTGGAGACGCGTCAATTGCAAAATGTCATCTTTGCAGGCTACGTGACCGATGGAGATCTCGGAGTGCTGTATCGATACGCCGCGCTCTATATATTTCCTTCTTTGTATGAGGGTTTTGGTCTGCCGCCGCTAGAGGCTATGCAGTATGGAACCCCAGTGCTCTCATCAGAAAGAGGTTCTTTGCCAGAAATTCTTGGAGAGGCAGCTCATTTTTTTAATCCTGAAGATAAAGAAAATCTCAAACAGTCTATTGAAAATCTTTTGAATAACGAGGCACTTCGGATACAATATAAGACAAAGGGCTTTACTCAGGTAGCAGGCTACTCCTGGGAAAAAATGGCCAAGATGACACTAGCTGAGTACGGTACTGTTCGATAGTGCATCGATCATCAAACAAAGAAAAAAATTCTTCAGCATGGATATTCGACCAGTCGCAGACATAAAAAAAGTGACCGATATTCAGGTAGGCAAAAAGGAATTGCCGCCGATTTTACCGACCCTTGAGGAAGAGTATGCTGAATGGTTAACCCCTTCACCAAAAGAAGAATTTGGCGAGTGGCTCACTGTACCACCTGAAGAGGGTCTTCCTGCCGAAAAAGAGATTTTTGTCCCACCCGTGTTTGCATATGTACCAAAGAAAAAAAAGAAGATGACTTTGAGAAAGATGCAGTTTTCTTGGCAAAGTTTGAGTCTGTTTATTGGCGGTGTAGTGATAGTGTACGGAATAAGCGCCGGATTTGTCCTTTGGTCTGCCAAGGGGGTAATTGAACAAAAAGGGGAGCTCGGATTTCAATCAATCGAAAAGGCTAAGGATGCTCTGATAGATGAAAACTATGATGTCTCATTAAAGGAATTTGAAAAGGCAGAACAGTTGTTGGAAGAGGCACGTAATGCTATCCCGCTTTGGACAGAGCCGGTAATGATTATTACTGGTAACATACCTGGCCTTACTGAAGGAGCAAGCGCAGAAAGTGTCTTGGACGCCGGTATTGCCATAGCTCGTTCTGGCCCTGACTTTGTGCAGATTGTGGGTGGCCTACACCGAGCTAAACAAGAAGTAAAGGTAGGGCAAGAGTTTTCACTGCTTGCATTTTTTGAGGATGCCAAAGTGCCACTTGCTCGAGCTCAGACACAATTGCAATTAGCACATCTCTCTTTGGAGAAAGTGCGTCTAGAAGATATACCTGAGGAAAAGCAAAAAAACTTTCGTTTAGCCAAGGAGGCCCTCCCAGCTCTTTTGGGTATGATTGAGACCTTTGGTAGTCATGAGGCAGTCATCCAAGAGCTTTTGGGAGCTCATGGTCCTCGTAAGTACCTTTTTCTTTTAGAGAACAACCAGGAGTTACGGGCAACAGGGGGCTTTATCGGCACATACGCTTTGCTTGAAATGAGTGATGGAACGGTAAAAAACTTTTTTGTAGATGGAATCTTCAATCCCGATGGTCAGTTGAGAGAAAATATCGTACCACCAAAACCTCTCCAGAAAGTCAGTGCGGGCTGGAGTTTGCATGACAGTAATTGGTTTCCGGATTTCCCCACTTCAGCTGAAAAAGCGATCTTTTTCTATGAAAAAACAGGAGGTCCAACAGTGGATGGAGTTATGACCATTACACCAACAGTGATGCTGAAACTACTTGAGATTACAGGACCTATTGAGTTGCCAGAATACGATATCACCGTTACTCATGAAAACTTCTTTCCAGTAATCCAGACAGAAGTGGAGATAAACTATGACAAAAAAGAAAATAAGCCTAAGCAGGTGCTAGCGGATTTGTCACAGATTTTGTTTGATAAACTTTTGGAAGTAAGGGATGAAAAAACCTTACTCGCGATAGCGGAGATTATGATTGAGAGTCTCAACGAAAAACACATGCTTCTCTATGTACGCGATGAGCGAGTGGAGAATATTATCAAGAGCGCTGGTTGGTCGGGTGAGATGAAGGCTACGGATAAGGATTATCTCAGTGTGGTTCACTCCAATATCAATGGCTATAAAACAGATGGAGTGGTGGATGATGATATTCAACATAAGGTTGAAATCAAAGAAGATGGATCAGTGATTGATACGGTACGTATCACACGTACTCATAATGGAGGAAAGACCTCATACGACTGGTGGAATCGAGTCAATGCTAACTACATGCGAGTATATGTACCACTTGGATCTACCCTTGTCTCAGCCAAGGGGCATACGTATGAGTTTCCAGAATCACCTCTTGACTATGATGCTCTTGGATTTAAGCGCGATGCCACGGTGGAAGCAATCGAAAAAACAGAAAAAATAGATGAGGAAAGCGGTACACGAGTAAGTGTGGAATCAAACAAAACAGTCTTTGGTAACTGGGTGTATGTCAGTCCAGGAGAAAAAGTAACCGTAGAGTACGTGTACAAACTGCCATTTGCAGTAACACCTGGTAAAGGTGAGCTAGGCGCATCAAGTTACTCGCTTCTCTATCAAAAACAGGCGGGTACTATGGGTACTAGGCTTGAAAGCGATATAGTGTACCCAAAGGCTTGGGAACCTATTTGGCAGACGGGCAAGAATCTGGTACCTTACGAGCATACTTTTCGGGTCTCAGATACCCTTACAACAGATCTCTTTTTGGGGATGACTTTTGATGACGCACCCTAAAGAGGATATTTATTATGGTTCAAAAAATTATTTCACGTATAGCAGACTGGAACAATACGCCCACAAAAACCATAGGTGGGGCAGCTTTGTTGATCGCTCTTTCGGGTGTGGTCAGTAGAGTACTTGGTTTTGTGCGTGATCGTATCCTCGCTACTCAGTTTGGTGCAGGCGATGTGCTGGATGCCTACTATACTGCTTTTCGTATCCCAGACTTTATCTACGGACTACTGATAGCGGGGGCGCTTTCCGCCGCTTTTGTACCGGTCTTTACAGAACTCTTTACTGAAGAAAAAAAAGAAGAGGCCTGGAAGCTTACCTCGGGGGTGCTTTCGCTCGTAGGTATAGTCCTTGGCTTCCTTGGGCTAGTGGGTATTTTTATTACGCCAGCGATTTTGTTTATTCTCGCGCCTGGATTCTCAGGTGAAAAACTTGAGATGACTATTAGTCTTACTCGGATCATGCTTCTCTCGCCGCTACTTCTTGGTATAAGCGCTGTTTTTGGAGGAGCCCTGATCTCTCTTAAGCGTTTTGCAGCGTACGCCTTGGCTCCTATTTTTTACAATATCGGTATTATCTTTGGAGCGGTTTTCTTGACGCAGTTTTTGGGGGTGAATGGTTTGGCATGGGGCGTGGTCATCGGAGCACTTCTTCATATGGTCATTCAGTATCCCTCACTCAAGCAGTCAGGCTTTCGTCTAGAAGGGAGTCTCAAGCAGTTCTTTCAAGACAGAGAGGTGCGCAAGGTTCTCCTCCTTATGGTCCCTCGCTCGCTTTCGATGGGTGTGACCCAGGTAGGTCTACTTGCTGTGACCGCCTTTGCTTCACTCTTGGCTTCAGGGAGTCTCTCTGCCTATACCTTTGCCAACAATATCCAAAGTGTGCCGCTTGGATTGTTTGGTATTGCTTTCTCTCTGGCAGTATTTCCAAGCCTAAGTGAGTTTGCCGCCAAGAAACAGCATCAGAAGTTTTTTACAACCCTTTCAGATACTTCACGAAGGATTCTCTTTTTTGTGGTGCCGTGTTCAATTGCCTTGATTATCTTTCGTGCCCAGTTCGTGCGTGTCATTCTTGGGGCTGGAAATTTCGATTGGGAAGATACCATTGTGACTTTTGAAATCCTCAAGTATTTTTCTATCAGCCTTTTTGCACAGAGCCTGATCCCGCTCTTTGCTCGAGCCTTCTTTGCATTTCAAAATACCAAGACCCCTCTTTATATTGCGCTTGCAAGTGAAGCGGTACATGTCGCTCTTATCCCAATGCTACTTCCGTACTACCATGTACAAGCATTGGCCATCACCTTTACCATAGCCAGTATCATCAATATTATCTTGCTCTATATTTACCTTCGCAAACGAGTGACAGGCTGGGATGATAAAGTTTTTCTGTATCCGATTGCCAAGATTTTCTTCGCTGCTTTTCTAGCAGGAATTATCGCACAGTTCTCCAAGTCTATCTTTGCACTTACAACCAATGAACTTGATACCTTTGTCGAAGTGTTCTTGCAGCTTCTTTTGGGCGTCTCTATCGGTGGGGCAGCCTATGTCTTTTTCTGTTACTGGCTTCAGGTGGGGGAGCT
>CAYLMF010000021.1:0-14033 GCA_964385005.1 uncultured Bdellovibrionales bacterium
TACCCGTCACTTCTGATGTCAGGTCTACTGATGTACCAAGAGTTGAGGCGATAGTAATGGTGCCACTACCATTGGTGACAGTGATACCACTGCCCTGGGTAAGAGTTGCGAGTGAGTAACCTGTACCGTTACCAATGAGGAGAGCTCCATTAGCGGCTGCTGATCCGTCTACACCAGTACCTCCTCTCGAGACGTTGAGCTGAGCCTCTGCTCCAAGTGCCGATGGACCGCTCCAGTACGTTACATAGCCTGTACTTCCACTTCCAGAAAGACCAGCAGAATAACTCGTACACTCCCAAACATTTGATATATCATTCCAACCAAGTGCCTGACCATTGGCACATCCCTGAAGAAGAGTAAGCTCATTGCCGCCTGCCCCACCAAACTCCAAGCCAGATTCTGAACCAGTGACCCCAGCTCCATCTGCCGTGCTGAGGAGGTCGATACTCAATGTAAGCGCACTGCCCTCACTACCTGCTCCACCGCCAGTAATACCATTGCCATTGGCAATAGATGATACGTAATTCCCCACAGTATCAGCCCCAAGATCTATGAGATTAGCAAAATCCTGTGATGAGTCAAAAACGATATTGCCTGTCATGGTCCCTCCAGAAAGAGGCAGGTAATCTCCATCAGCCCCTATAGTCGAAAATGAGCTGCCGTTATTTGAAAACTGCCATGCGCTGATACCCGCGTTATAGCGAAGTGTCGGTGCGCTTGATGCGCTTGAAACGGTAAGGTCAAAATTATTTGAACCAAGAGCGGTCTTTGATCCGATATTGAAAACCTTCTCTTCGGTTCCAGTGTCTGTGTTTTGCTGATGAAGATCATCAAACAAGCTATCACTTTCGGTAACAAATTTACTCAAATCTAAGTTGCGTTCAGCGCCAGGAAGAAAACGGCTGTCTATTTTTCCATTTTCATCAAGAGCTACGATGTTGCCCGCCTCCTCGCCGATAGTTCTTCCCTGGAGATACTGAGAATTAAAAGCACGCGGCACAGAACCAAGCTTCTTGCGTGGAATCAACTCTGAATCAGAATCCATACGAATACCGATATAGTAACTTCCTGATTCAAAATTGACATTGGCTGGAAAAGGATTAAAAGCTCCTAACGAGGCACGGAAGACACCGTTACGCACCTGCACTGTCTGCGTCTCCTCCCAAAGTTTGGCGTCTGAATTGGATGGATATGGATCAGAAGTAGTACGGTTTACGCTATACAAAGCAAAACGCACTTGATGAGCTCCTCGAGAGATAATACGGTTCTTGTTATCGAAAAGAGAGGCAGAAATTGGAATCTGACGAATAGAATCTCCACTCGACTGCGCAAAAACAGATCGTCCGAAGGACCACCCTGTAATAATCGTCACAATACTCAGTGCGAGTAAGAGTGACGTGTATGCTGTTTTTCGGTTTTTATTTTTTACATAAAACGGCATGAAAATGGAAGCTTTATTCCTCTAGAATTATAGCATATTTTTTGGCTTGCAAGTAGTGTTTTTGTGTATAATTCTTGACACTCGTCAAGAGTCAAAATATGCCTCAAAAAAAAGTAAATACAAATCAAAAAAATAGACCTCTTCATGAGGTCTATTTATTTCTTTATTTTTTGTATACTCACCTTTATTTGCAAAAAAAATCACTTCGCTACTCTCGCTGTATTTCCTACCCAACACCTACTAAAACTTTCTTAGAATCTCTAAAAATTGATAGATTTGGTATAATTTTAGCTTGATAAAGGCTTTTTTCTATTCCTTGCTATGTCCCACCTCGCTAGAAACTCCCATTAAAAATAATTTTTGTCAGTACCTCTGAGTATGTTGCCATATCTTCTTTGGATACTCCTCGAAAACTTCTCCGCAAAGATCTACTCATATTTTTTTCTATTTCCTGTAATTTTTCTTTCCCAACTGGTGAGATAAAGATACGCTTGATACGTCTATCTTTGGCATGGGGCAAAACAGTTATCCACTTCTTACGACGAAGATTACCAATATTTCTTGTCACTAGAGGAAGTTTCACACCCATCATCATGGCAATTTCTGTAGCTTGTAATTCTCCTTGCTTCACAATAAGTCCCAAAAGTCTCCACTCGGAAAGAGAAATCTGATACGAGGTCAATATATTTTCGAGTGCCTGCTCGACTGCTCGACTGGCTTGCCACTGAAGAAATTCTACTTGGTATACCTTTGACTGCTGAGTTTCTTTTTTGATGTATTTTATCTCGTTTTTTGACATAGTAAACCTTGTTAGTTATCTCGATTTACAATAACACAAAATGTACCTTATTTAAAGCTCAAACAGTCAACTTTCTACAAAAAGAGTTCTGCTATTTTATCTTGTTTCAGACACGCTCACTTAGGCTGCCAAACGAGTGGTTTCATTCTCGCGACGAAGAATTTCTGCTACCTTATCTCGCAGTCCCCAAGTATTTGTAATCCTCTGAAGGTTAGTTCCTCCTCCAAAAACTTTATCTATTTTTGCCTCATGAATAAGTGTTACCAATTCTTCTGCTGTGTAGAATTTCTTTGAACCCTGAAGACCCTCCGCATCTCTTAGGGCATCACAAATTTGCTCAAGTGTTTCTGCATTTCGTATACGCTCTCCAATCGGTATATGCTTCTCATAATTAAATCCTGTTCCACTACCCACATTCTTACCGGCATTTTCCACATAATCTTTTATGACCAAGAAGGCATTATCAAAAGCCTCTTGATCGAACTCTCTTCCAGAATTGTTCTCCTGAGAAGTCAAATCCCACGCAAGACTCTGGTCTGTCGTACCTTTGGCAAGGAGCTCATTGATAAGAGCTATTTTATATCGGCTATCTGCCGTCTGTTCGCGACTCTTGTATTCCTCTAATTTTTCTGTTAAAGCCTTCACAGCTGCGGGATCAAAAAGTGGATACGTAATTTTCTCGAAATGCGGTGTCTCTTCTGGCTTAAATTCACCCAGTGATTTGGCAAAACCGGATTCTTGTTCGCTCATAAACAATTGTTTAGATATTAGAACCTCCCTTACTCCCAATAACTACTTTATCAGAAGACTACTTCTAATAATTTTCTTATCAGAAAACTACTTCAATAACTACCTTATTAGAAGACTACTTCTAATAATAATCATAGATCAAGGAAAAGGAAACCTACTGGTTGATCTTTAGGACATCAATTACCTTGCCGTTAATGACAAAATTGTCCTCATCGGTAAGAAAAATCGGCTTGTGTTTAGTATCTGTGGATTCTGGCATCAAGACAATGTTTTTGCCATCTACAGTACGATAGGTCTTAACTGTCGCCATACCATCGATAGCCACCAAAACCTTGTCGCCGTTATCATAGTGCTTCCAGCTTGTATCTACGAGGATAAAGTCTCCGTTTTGAATCGTCTTACCATTGATTCTCGCTTTATTCATGGAAGTGCCTGAAATCTGTATAGCAAACACCCTGCTCTTGGCCTGAGGACTCACTATACGCTTAGATACCTTGAGATAGCCTTCGATATACTGGTCAGCAAACATCGTAGCTGCTCCAGCCGAGGCCATGCCAAACACCGGGACATCTATAAAGCTTTCACTTGTCACGCCCTTGAGCGTAATCCCTCTGTCTTCGCTCGTGCGTTCTATATATCCCTTAGCTTCTAGTTCATTGAGGTAGATAAAAAAGCTTCTCAAGCTCTTGAGTTTCAAGCCAAGTCTCGATGATTGCTCCTGAATCTCACGCACCGTAGGCATGGTGCCGTTTTCAGAAAAAAAATCTTTGATTGCCTGCAAAACAATTTTTTGTTTCGGTGTCAGTATTTGCATACGATTATATTTTGTTTACCTAACTTTCATGTATAATTATATAGCATCTTCTTTCGCTGTCAAATGAAAGGAATCATGCTACCATAAACCTGTACGTAACTCCCTAAAAATGATTCTATGGAAGACATCTTTTATGTTATTCTTGGTGTCGTGATGATCTACTCAATTGTTCACTTTGTCATTGTACAATTTGAGAAAAAATGGAGTGACCGAACCTCTTATGAAAAATTTATTACCGTATTTGCCCTAGTCTCGATTAGCCTTATTTTAATCGGCACAATGACCGCAGAATAAATCTATGACCAAAACACGTATCGAAAACCTCTCAGACGCTGTCTTTGCGATTGTTTTTACCCTTCTTATCATCGAAATTCACGTCCCTGAGTTTCATCATGAACACGTAACCAACTGGGAACTCTGGCAAGGTCTCTACAGCATCACCTCTCTATTTATCAGCTACTACGTGAGTTTTATCGTTCTGGTCATGTTTTGGATTGCACATCACGCGCTCTTTGGATTTATCGAAAGGAATATCAATCGCCACCTCATCCTTCTCAACTTCTTCTTTCTCTGTATGATCGCCTTTGTGCCATTTTCATCCAATCTCATTGGTACTTACTCAGAAACAGAGCTTGCATATGTCATCTATGGCCTCAATATCCTGGCTATCGGCATGACCAACCTGGCTATGCTCAAATACGCCGTCTACTCAAAAGATATTGATACGACAGAAGTTTCTCCGAGACTCTTTCGACAGGCGAAGTTTCGTTTCGTCATCACCCCTCTCTTTGCTCTTATCGGTATTATCATCGTCTTTATCAACCTTCCGCTTGCGCTTATTTTCTTTGCCTTTCCTATCCTTTTCAATATCATCCCAGGTGGCGTCAACTACCTTGAACGTAAATTTCGTCTTAACTTCGGTTAATCATTAAAAACACCAATTCTATGGACAAAACACAACTCAAGTCAGATATTTTAAATTTCCTCCAGAACAACACTACTGGAGTTATCTGTACTGTTTCCCCTGCCTACTTTGCTCACTCAGCCGCCATTACGTTCTTTGTTGATACTGATCTTAGTATCTATTTTCTCACCCGCAAAGCAAGCAATAAATACCGTAACTTAGGCCTTAACCCAAGCATCAGTCTGACTGCTTTTGAAGAAAAGATTCTCCCAACTAGTGTCCATATCGACGGTACTGCGGAGATTATCGATAGTGAAGTCAAAAAAATGAATATCAAAAAAATTCTCATCGAGCGCTCCTGGAATGAATCCTATCTTCCGCCCGTTATGCGTCAGGAAGGCTCTGAAATCGTCCTTATCAAAATAGTACCCCAGAAAGCTACATGGTTTCGCTTTATCAAGGACTCACGAGAAGCAGAACTTGATCATATCAACCTTGCTGAGTAGTAACTAGGCGCCTCTCGAGGTGTATTTGAAGCAACAAAATCCCTTATAAGCGTACTTTTACGCTTTCGTCATTTGCTTCCTTACATTGATACTCTTGGGCATAAAAAGCGTCAGGATCACTACCGCTATGCCACAAAAAAGACCAAGATAAACAAAAGCTTCTAGGTTACCCACCACGTCTGAGAGATACCCAGCTGACATGGGTCCAAAGACAAAGCCGAGATTGGTATAAAAATCCTGCAGCCCTTCAATCTCCTTCTCATACTCCTCAGTCTCTGAAATATAGTCTGCATAGGCACCATTGATTGCTGGTAGCGAAAGAGAGATCCCCATCGAAGCAAAAAAGACTCCTACTACAAGCCATGGCGTCGTCCCAAAAAATGGAAAAAGGAGGAGGAGACAGGAACCAAGAAAAAAGGAAATAATAGCACCATACTTCTTGCCAAATTTTTTGGTATAGCGTCCGACAAAGAACGCAACTAGGAGTGGTGGTAATACGTACGCCACCATAAAGGCACCCGAAAATACTCCCAAAGAATCTACTAACTCCTCAGCAATCAATGGACCAATGGTCCAAAAATACGCGTCCGCTACCGTGACCAAAAAAGTAAAAAAGAGTACTGGAAATAACACCTTGCCAATACCTCTCCACAAGCGAATTTCTGTTGAAAATTTTTCCTGCTTTCTCTCTCCGTGTTCCTTCATGGCCTGACTTGTATCCTCTAGCTGACGAGAAAGCAATACGAGAGCAATAAAAAAGAAAATAGAAATACTGATAAATACCCAGGCCAATGCAAATGGGCGCCAATCAAATCTTTCTGCCACCAAAAATCCGACAAACAGCGGGGCTATCAAATAGCCGAGCGACAAAAATATCTGAATCAAACCAAAACTCTCTGCGTGTTTTTCGAAGCTCGTATTACGCCCTACAAAATTAAAAATACCAATCCCCTTGAAATCATAGTAGATACCCCACAGCACCATCGCAAGAATAAACATCCAGAAAGTGTGCGCTTGAAAGAGTACAAATGGCACAAAAAGACACACGGCAAACATCCAAATAAACAACCTCTTGTAATACGTATTTCCTAAGAAACGGCACAAGAGGAAATCAAAAAAAGCTCCCGCAATCGATGATGTACCGACTATTACTCCCATCAAAGTATTGGATATGCCTCGCTCGGTAATAGTAATTGGTACTAAGTAAGCAACTGTGGCATCGAACAAAGCCCAAAAAAGAATCACAAGACAGAAAAGATACAGGGCGTGTCGTGTATCAAATTTTTTGTCATGAAGTAAACCGAGAGCATGAGGAAAACGCAGCATAGTGTATGTATATTGGTATGTATATCTTCTAGTATAGCGCAAAAAAACAGGTGTTTGGGGTACACCTGTAAAACCCTTTCCTTCACAGATACTTGGCGCATTCGCGACGAAGTTCTGCTTCGATATAATCGCCGAGTGTAGACGATGCCGGAAGCATCTCCTTGGCACGCTGGCACAGTGGGATGAAGTAGCGCAGGGTCTGCCGTGCAGTTCTTATCTGCTTGCTCGGCGGACAATTGCCGAGCGTTCGCATATTGTGTAGACGATCCGCCAACTTCACGAGGATAATAAAAATCCCCTGTTCGATAATGCGTGCAAGATAGCTTCGTATCGCTTCCTTGCGAGGCCTACGCCTTTTGGTGATAGCCTCAAGACCATGCGCCACGTCGATACCGAAGCAATCCACCGCGCAGCGATGTGACAGCAAAAAGGTATCTTCGCGCAGATCATGGAGCAAGGCCACGGCGATGGCCACCCAGTTAGTGATGCCGAATTCCGTCATGAGAATCCAGGTCACTGCCTTGGGATGGTCAAAATAGCGACTGCCATCATCGCGAAGTTGCTTGGCATGGCCGTACTTCGAGAACTCATACGCACGGCCGATGTAGACCATGGCATCTTCGTTGGAAAATGCCTGTAAACGCTTAAAAAACGCTCTCCTTCCCGGCGGGCGGGACCTCTCTCTCAAAACCATCACTTCTCCTCCTGTTTTAGTTGCTGTTGGTTGTCAAAGGACATTCAAAAATAGCCTTTTATAGGCCCTTTGTCAACCAAATACAAAACCCGTCTTTTGGACGGGCTTCGTGATTCTCTTCAATTATTTCTACTGTGGCTGAGCCTCATTTTGTACCTCGGAATCTTCTAGCTGTATTTGAGATTGATTCTCTGGCTGAGTGCCTCCCTGTGTTTGAATTTGAGATTGAGTCTGTATTTCATTTTTTGAGTTTGGCAGTACACGTACAATAAGCCCTGCTATTACACCGTCTTCACCTGGCTTTCCTACTACCACCAAACGCTCTCCTGGAATAAGATCATTGATACCAATCTGATCCTTACCTCTATTTACAATACTTTGATCAGAAATGCGGACTGAGATTTCTTGATTATCCTTATCCTTAAGAATCAGGGTATCACCAGAGACAGAGACTACCTCTCCTGCAGTACCATGGCCATTACGAAATTCTGGCCCCATCTCCATCATGCCACGACCACCCATCATGCCACCTTTGTTGCCGCGGCTGTCCTTGCCTCCACGGTCATCACCGCCGCGACCTTTGCCTGCGAAGTTTTCTTCGTAGTGTTTATCAAAATTACCCGAAAACTTGGCCTTATGCAGACCTACTTTGACTCCTCCGGCAAAAGCCAGCACGAGAAGAAAGAGACCAGCAAACACAGCAGCTGCGATTTTGAATGTTTTAGATTGAATTATCTGTTGCATATGATTTTCTTTACGTATTATTTACATTGATACCTTAAGCGAAAAAAGGCCTGTCTGACGATGTTCTGCTCGAAATGAGCCCAATAGACCTAAGAAGAGATTAAACGCCGCCAACCCAGCAAAAATAGCCATAAGCGGCACGACAGGAAGCGTCTCTAGGAGTGAGAGGGCAAATTCACTCGTATGAGCCCATACCACCCCCGCATCAGAAAAGATAAGCGCTACCAGGCTCCAAAAAGAAGATTCTAGCACTGCGTCTTTCCAGAGATACATACTCCCCGCGAGCATCCCTCCCGAGGCCATGAGCCCACTCCAGATGAAGATGAGTTTCATGCGAAGCTCCTTCACCTGAGCCTTCTCCAAAGCCAGAAAAATCCGCTCCTCAAAACCAACTGGTGGCACTGGAGCCGCAATGGTTTTTATGATGTGTGCAAGATTTTTCATAGGAATAAAGCTTTGTACTAGTACTACGGCTATATGGTTTACTTGGGTGCATCACTTGGAAACCGGGTTTCCAAGTTGATCCGTGGACATCGGATGTCCACGAGAGTTAGGGTGATTTTTCGAGGACGGTGCGGAGTGCTCGGATACCTCGGTAGTGTTGGCTCTTTACGGTATTGTAGGGCTCCTCGAGAATCTCGGCTATTTCTTTGAGTGAAAAATCTTCTCGATACGCGAGCTCAAGTATGATGCGGTACTTCTCTGGTATTTGCTCCAGGGCGAGGGTCATCGCCTCGCGAATATCCTCTCGCTCGAGCACCTCATCTGGTAGAGCGCTCTCATCAGCCACTCGCTCAAGCGGGCTATCTTCATCATCTTGAAAGGCCGAAAAGGGAATGGTCTTTTTTTTCTTGAGATAATCAAAGGCGCTGTTTTTGCCAATAGCAAACAACCATGTCTTGAAACTCTTGGCCTGATCAAAGCTCCCAAAATATTTCCACGCTTTGAGGCTAGCTATCTGCACTACATCTTCGGCTGCATCTCGATCATGCACCAAGGTATACATAAAAGCATACAAAGGACGCAGCTCGGGCCTCAGCATTTCTTCAAACACAACTTGTCTATCTTCTTTTTTATTCAAAGGAAAAACAAAAGGATTACTATTTGGCTTCAGTATAGCCTATCAATCAGGAGCGTCCGCAGAAGCCTCGTATGAGTACTACGGCACTACCTACCCTTTCGACGCAAAAAAAACCAGGCGTCTGCTACACCTGGTTTATAACTTATTCTTTGCTTCGGCTTTACTTGCTCCTTACTTTTTGTTCAACTCTTCCAGTATATCCATAATCTGTGACTGTGTAAGAGATATCCATGGAGAATTATCTGAGTTCGCAGCAGAGGCTGCTGGGCTATCACCCTGGGTATACCACTTCGCCTGGAAAGGCACTCCTTCAAACAAAACTCTGTCCCCTCCCTGATAGACTGTTTCGCCTGACCAAGTAGGATAGGTATCAGCAGGTAAGGTAGGCTGTTCAATACGCTTCTCTCCAGAGAGTACTGGTCCTACCAGTTGCCATGGAGTTTCGTAGGCTTGGAGCACGGGGTTATCTGGCAAATCATTTTTTGTCCACCACTTTGCTTCATATACATTGCCATGCCAAACCACTTTCACCCCCTTTGGATAAGCACCTGTTTCTTGCCAAATCTGATATGGACTTTTTGCTGGATCATCTACCACAGACACATTGCTCTCCGGATCTTCGGTAGTAGCAATCTTGGCACTCTGAGTCAAATCACCATCAAAACCCAAACTCAACGCTTCTGTAAAACTATACTTCGCTGCTTTGGTACCACTACAAGAATCAGAAACCACTTTGACGTCTACATAGTTTTCTCCACAAGGTGTATCCCTGTTGGCAGACCACATAGACATGCGTCCTATGCCCTGACTCTGAGCAAAGCTATTAAAGGCCTTCGCATCTTCTATGCTAAACACCTCTGCGGCAATATCATTCTGACCAATCATTGGTGTGGCGCCAATTTTGTACCAAACAGAGCTGCTGTTGAGACTTATATTTGCCTGCTTATAGATTACTCCTAGCTGACGATGAGTCTCAAGCAAAGCCTGTTTAGAAGCTTCAAACATAGACTGTTCCTTTTGACGACTATCACCATAGTCCATGGTCATAAGATTCACACCTGCAAGATCTACTCCATTCAAAAGCATGACTGTCACCGCGTTGGTGCCATCCTGAGTAAGTCCCTGTGGGGCAACTGGGAGAGTCACCCACACTGCAAGACTTTTGTTTTTCTTACGGTACTCATCTTGCAATTTTGCTATTACTTTGGCTCGACGCTTAGCAGCCTCTATATCCTTGAGATTTTCATTTTCTAAATCAAGGTCAATCGTGTCTATGTTGTAACGTTCGATAACAGATCTATACGCATTGAGCAATGCCTCTGGGTTCTTGCAGGACACCGCTATTTCAGAATTGAGAGCGCCTCCAAAAGAAACTGCGATACGACCTCCTTGCTGCTGAAGTCTTGCGATACGACGATCCAAATCAAGCTCCACGCCCGCCTCGTCCATCGTATAGTATGTGCCCCAAGTTGGGACACAGGCATCGGTCTTGGAAGCGACGATAAATGAAAGTATCACATCAGAGGATGTGGTAGCACCCAGCTGTTCAAAAGCATACGTAGGAGTAGCGGTAACATCTACATAACTCGCAAACCATGGTTTATGTGCACCCACTGTTTCTCTCTCCTTTATTCTATCCAAACCAAGAGTAGTGCCATAGGTAATACCACCTACTACCAAAAGAGCTGTAAGGAGTCTCCAAAGAGAAAGCTTTCTTTTTTTTACCTCAGGACTGGCTGGGATTTCTTTCTGTACATCATTCATAAAGATTTTATATTCAGATATTAGCGCGTCCCCTTGACTGACTCGTGCGGCACTACACCATTCACTTCTCCGTGATAGAGCACGCCCTGCCAGTTGAATGCCTGCTCTTTTTTGTCGGTGTTTCTTCCTTGGTTACCAGAAGCGACATCGACATACAGCATGTCAGTAAGTCCAAGCCAGATATCTACGAGCAAGTTTTTGATACCAATATAGGAAACAATCGCCCAAGAAGCCGCAAAGGCATTGAAACCAGCAAAGAGAGCATTGCCCCAGTTTTCCCCCTGCACATTACGCCAGAGAGTAAAAGCTGAAAATGCCACGATAAACAACGGGGAAATAAGGAAGGGAAGGCCTACTGCTGTACGGTCTTTGACTTTTGGAGTACGTGCAAACGGTGTCTTCTTGGTGGTCAGAGCCTGCTGAAGCGACTTCAGTGTTCCGGCAATATTGACCGGGAGCAAGATAAGATTAAATCCGTAGATTCGAATAATATCACTATAGCTATAACGGCAATATCGCAGGTCGTACGCCATAGAAATAAAGTACGGCAACGCCGCCAGAAGTACAAAGGGACTCAATAAGCGTCCATCATATGGATAAGCCAAAAGAAATATAAGGCCGAGGTTTGACCAAGCGATAGAAGCCATGTAGTTCAAACGTATCATGAACTCCACCTTCGAGATTGGCTTGCCTTGATTTTTACGCTCACGGACAAGTGTCCATAGTTTTGGCAGAATCAAAAGACCGCCATTGGCCCAACGACGACGCTGAATCACAAGTGATCCAAAGTCTGGTGGCGTAGCACTATAGCTCAAGCGTTCTGGATAATTCACAAGTCTCCATCCCTTGAGGGCAAGGTCTACACTTGATTCTGTATCTTCAATCACAGTACGGTCTTGTACGTATCTTTTAATTTCAAATCCACCTACCCACTCTTTTTCAACAATATCTTCAAGGGCGCACTTACGAATCACTGCATTGGCTCCTACCCAAAATGTAGCTCCGTAGTAGCTCATTCCCTGATGTAGAATATGCTGAATATCCGTAGTCGCTCCTGAAAGACGCTCCAAACGAGTCGAGGCTCCACGGAAAGAAGAATACGGGGTCTGAGTCACAGCTACGTCTTGATTATCTGGTTGCTGGAGGAAGTAGACTAAGCGCAAACAGTACTCACGAAGAAGGACTGAGTCAGCATCAAGAGTAAGCAAAAAGTCTGTATCTGGAATCACAATATCGGCCTTCTCCGCCTTCGTAACAGGCACCAAAATCATACCACTGGCTGTCTCTTCTTCTCGATAGTTTCCACCCATGAGTCCAATGTATGAATTCAAATTCATCGCTTTATTTGGCTCGTTGGAAAGAGAGGCATAACGCTTTCTCTCAAAATACGTAAGCTTTGCTCCAAATATCCACACGAGTCTCTGGTGAAGCTGCAAGAGACGTTCTGTAGAAAGATGTACACCCTCTTTGTGCGAAGCCATGAGAGCCTCTCCTACCAATCTCAGATCGTTTGCCAACTCACGAAGTACCTGATTGGCAAAAAAGACGTCTACATGATCTTCAATAATTTCTTGGTCAGTCATGATATTGAGCCACTCAGCGGCCCAAAGATAATGAGAAGCAATAGCAGTTACTGCTGTTCCCTTCAAAGATTTTTTGTCACTGTAGCTTTGCTTAAAGTGCGCCAATGCTTCGCTGAATCGTGTATATGGTTCAGAAAGAAGTTTCTCAATTTCATCGCCCAGGGCTCGAGTAGCATTCAAACGAATACTATCTTCTTGATTTGATGGCTGTGGATTATCATCAAGCAAAAGTACCACTCGAATATGCGGATACTCCTGAAGTGCTGCTGAGAGCATGGTCTTGCGAATCACTGCTGTCTCTTCACTGTACGAAGGGATAAGCACTGTGATAGAAGACTCTTGTTTAGCAAAGTGACTATCTAGGATGGCTCGTGGGGTACGTACGTGTTTGGCAAAACGCTGAAGCGCTCCCTGACGCGCAACGAGATACATGAGTGCAGAAAAAGTAAGAAAGGTGACCACGATAAGGTACCCAAAAGCCTCTACCATAAACTGATAATTTTGAGGTCCATCGATAAGCTGGCGAATGACCACAGACGTCACATACATCACCCAAAAAAGAACGGTCAGGACCACAGCCAATCGACTAAAACCAATGACCAAACTTGATGGCTCTTCGTGAATATGCGAAAGTGGATCGGTTTGACGTTCCGTGCCCCACTGTCTTTTGCGAGAGTTACTCTGCTTTGGAATCCTTTTGTGCTTCACCTTTCTTGTCATAACTTTTAGCTTGTTTGAGCCTCGTACGAAGCACAGCACTAGAGCTAAATGTCTAGAGCTATACGTCTCCTTGGCCTTAAATAAGAAACATTAAACTGTACTCTAAACTACTCTTATTGTCAAGTCTCTGGCATACTACAAACCCCTCAGATACGCACTTTTTTCTGAATATCCGCCAAAAATAAAATCCGCCAGAGAGAGGCGGATTTTACAGAAAATTTCTTTTTTTACTTCGAAGCATCGACGATGGCAGTGAATCCTCCGTAGATCATGCGCTGCATATCAAAGGGCATACCCTTCCCCTCCATCATCGCGTTCATCTCTGGATCTTTCATCATTTTCTTGTTCACCTGATCACGATGGGCTCGTGACTTATACGTAATCCAAGAAAAAAACACCACTTCATTTTTCTTAAGCAATACACTCTGCGGAAAAGAAGTCAGTTCTCCTTTTTTGACATCGTCTGCCATACACTCTCGCACCTCTAGTGCTCCATGCTTGAGAAAGACCTGGGCAGATTTTTCTGCGAGCTCACGATAGGCTTCTATATTTTTCTTGGGAACCGCCAACACAAATCCGTCTACATATAATGGTGCTTTTTTGGCCATAAAAATTTGTTAACTTATAAAGCGGTATCAAATCGCATCTTATTCTCCGCCATCCACTGCATCATATCTTCTTTAGTCTTACTTGGGTCACTCATCACATCAGCATGTGCTTCACTGTAGTGAGGCCTCAGAGCTTCCATCCAGGCTTCAAATGTCTCACCTTCTGCTTCATATTCACACAGGTCACACTTGAGATTTTTCATAGAGTACTTTTTAAGAAATTACCTTTACTATTTATTCTTCAACTTTTCTACGTAATTCTTCCGCAAGCTCCTGACTATACCACTCTACCTGTTTTC